>DAOVNI010000144.1 GCA_030630315.1 Phycisphaerae bacterium
CACAATTGCATGGTCATTACACCCCCAGCAGAGTTTGTAAAGCCGTTTCAGAGGTCGATTCTCTTGTGCGCTGCGCCCCCCAGGATAGCTATTGTGCCGAATATGAATCGAATAATAATAAAAGCCGTTCTTCCTCATCATTTTGGCATTTGCGAGAATTTGCACAATTTCCTACATAGGAAATATATAAAATATGCGCAAAAAACTCTTGATAGTTGCATAAAACTACGATATATCCTATATGGGAAAACAGAAAGTTATAGGAAAATAGCGATGAGACTCAAAGAAAAAGAGATATTACAACGATTCATAAGCTCACCGGAGCTATATGACCCTTTGAAAATAACAAGGTATGAGGTACAGCCACCAGTTACACAAGATGTTTGTCCCGATGCGGTTATAGAGTTTTCCATTCCAGTTGGTCCCTCATTTAAAGCGATGGTTAAAATCCAACCTGTACCTACCCCGAAGCAGATTTTTCTGATGTTCAGTTTGCTTCGTAATTTTGTGAGCGAAATGAAGAACGCGGTGCCTATGGTAATAGCACCCTACATAGGCAAAAGACAGGCAAAGACTTTGTCAGAACAGGGCGTTTCCTGGATAGACCTCTGCGGCAATATGATGGTTCAAGTTTCGGGTAAAATATACATTGAGCGGACTGGCAACAAAAACAAATTTCCCGACACAGCGCCGATTAAGAAGATTTTTCAAGGGACCTCATCTCTTATCAGCAGAGCTTTGCTTCTAAAACCAAAAGGCTTCGGAACACAATACGAATTGGTCGATTTTATAAACAACCGTAATGCCAACATAACAGCCGGTACCGTCTCAAGGGTTCTAAAATCTCTCGAGGAGGAACTACTCGTAAGAAAAACAAAATCACTTATCACTGCAATGGACACCGAAAAACTCCTTGATAAACTAACCCAAGGCTATGTTGATTACACAAAACGTCAGAGAACAAAAACATATAAATTTGCTGCCGATGAAATCAACAAAATCTTTTATATCTTTTTCGAGAGACAAGTAAATTTTGTGGCCTGTGGATTCTATGCAGCAAAACTCAAGGGCCTGGCTACAACAGAGCAAGTGACGATATTTGTGAGAGACATAGAACAAGCAAAAAAAACGGTCGAGTTTCAAATGGTTGAAATGGTTCCTGATTCTGAATTCGGACAGCTATGTCTTATCGAAACTAAAGACCCATGCGTATGGTTTAACAATTCCAAAGCCCAACCATTCGTGCCCGCAGCAGTCGATGATATAGAGCTCTACCTTGAAATGATGGCTGACACTCCAAGAGGGCCAAAGGTTGCAGAGTTATTGAAACCGCGCATTCTAAAAGGGCAGGTCAATGGATGAAATGATACTCTATCAGCTTGCGGAATTAGCTGGTGCTTTTAACAAAATAGGCATCAAGCCCGTCATCTGCGGCGGGCTTGGGATTTATCTGGGCTTCCACAGCCGAGAAAGTAAGGTGCCACTTCGAACAACCAACGACATAGACCTGATACTTACCAAAACTCAGGTCCTCGAGCAGTCTCGTCGCGAAGCTATTGCGGAGATAATCACCGACAAGTTAAAGTACGTCGTTTGCGAAGGTGGTAAACATTTTAAATTTCAAAAAGGCAACCAATATTTAGATGTTCTTGCACAACCAGTTGAAGGGATTGACATAGAAGGTTTCAGGGCTAAATTCGTCAAATCACATCTGCACGGACACATCACACCTGAAGCCTGCTTCATTGAAGAAGATTTAATAACAATCTCTTTGTCAGATATTCTACCTGATAATGAAAAAGCCGGGGGCATTGAAGTATTTGTCCCATCACCGACAAATCTTTTACTGCTTAAGCTTTTTGCTTTTGACGACCGTGACGAAAAAAAGGAAAACGACCCCGCACAGGCACACGCATTCGATGTTTATGTAACAGTTACACTGGCTGACAGAAATGATTACCTGCAGGGACAAAAGTTTTTAGCTCGACACAAAAATTCGCAAATAATCCAAAGATCCGAATCCATAGTTACAAATAAATTCTCTTCCGTTGACCAGGTGGGGTGGCAGCGAGTGCTTGAGGCATCCAGCTTTTTCCCTAATCTAAATGTTCAACAAAAGCGGGAAAGGTTAGATGAAGCGAAACGTCGTTTAGTGAGATGGTTTACTGTGTCCCCATAAAGAGCGGTTTTATATGCCGGTCGTAAATGTTCTCCGTCACGTTCCGGGCGATTATGTCCTCATATTTGGCCAGCGCATTCAAATAGCGCTCGCCCATTTCGGCGGCAATCTTGTATGCTAAGTGCAGAAGCTGCCGGAAGTTACTATCGTACTCCTCACACGACCGGTTGTGTCTCAACGCCAAGGCAAACGCCCCCTCATCCCATCGGTCAACGATTTTGGGTGCGGGCAGCTTCTCCCTGTTGATATCAACGACCGTGGCGTATGGGGCACAAAGCTCATCGATTCGCGATACTGCCTTGGCATACACTTCCTTTGCAATGGCAAGTCCGTCTCCGCCGGCCATCGCCAGGCCGATGAGCTCTTCCAGCCAGGTCGTGCCTGCGGTCTTAAGATGCAGGCCCGCCCCGTTAGAAGTCCGTACCGAAGCTGCGCCAGTCCGACCTGGAGACTTATTTCCAACGGGGCCCGCGTCGAATTTCTTCAGCGCCTCGGCTACGGGAGCGTAAATTGAAAACTTATCGCTGCCGGAGTGAATGCTGAGTTTGAGGTTCTCAGGCAAGCCAAATTCTTTGACCGCAAAAGCAACTACCGCGAGGTCGCCTTCAAACTCTTTTGCGAACAAAGTTACATCGCCGACATAGTCCACGCCCTTATTGAATCGGCCTGTGAATTTCGGCGCAATCGTCTGGGCCGGGATACCCTCGGCGGCGATGGCGGCGAGGATAAAAAACATTTCGACCGGCATCTGCGGCAATAGAGTCTCGTCCATCGAAACCTCGGTAACGAAATTGTCGGCGCCCCTGGTCGCCTCGATATAACGATAGATTTTACCGGCTTCCTTAACTGCCAGCAGAAACTTACCTGCTATTGTCCTGAGCCGCTTTTCGGTAATGTCAAAAGTCTCATCGACGCCGTCAATTGCAAGCGAACCGATGAACTTCTTGTGCTTCTGGACAAAAGAATCCACATCACTTTTGTCCGCCGGCTTACCAATAAAATCGGCGACGTCAAGCGTGAAAAAGTCGCTGGATTCAATGAACTCATCAACATTGCTCAAGCCGATATGGTCGGCATCGACAAAATAGGGGTCTCTCCATCCACAGGCACGGACGGCCTCGTCAGCCTCTCTGCGTGTATCCTGTGGCGTTGTGCCTATGATAGTGTGCTCCCTATGAGACTTGTTCCAAACAGGCGTGATGTTGAGGCCCTGCTGTTTTGCCTTCATCAAGGCAGCAAGTTGGGCCTTTCCCTGGCGGCAGAACCTGTCACCAATTCCGAACGAATACTTTTCCAAAATCATACGTTAGCTTTCCCTTCCATTGATTGTCATTGCGAGCGAAGCGAAGTCCGGCAATTTGCCCCATCAATTTGCCGGATTCGATACCATAAGATTGCCACGGCCATATTCTATGGCCTCGCAATGACACCCCCTCAAGTTTCACTACCACCACACCCAAGCTAAGCAGCAAGGGTCTTAATTGCTGTTTTTTAGCGGTTGGAGCAATAGCTCGCGGACGATGATTTTCATCGGGCCGAACCCTGCGCCGGGATGGACCTGAAAGCCGATGCGGCCTGAATCACTGGTGTCATCGTGCACGTCGGCGACCTGGCGGCCGTTAAGCCATATCTGAATGTGGTCGGCCTCGGCCCGAACCTGCATCGTGTTCCAGCCGTCACGGTCCACGAGCGTCTTGTCCGTATTCATAGCAAGGAACATCTTACCGGGGCAGTATAGCGTGCCCGAATAGCACTCGGGGTCCTTGTATTCGAGGATGTCGGCCTGGTACGCCTTCGCCGCCGACTGGTAGCGGAACCAGACACCGGTGTTGCAGGGCCACTGGACCCGGTAGGTAACAGTCAGCAGAAAATCGCTGTACGTCGCTTCGGTGAATAGGTCGCCGGGGGCATTGTCATCGCCCTGGGTGCCCACAAGTTTGCCGTCTTCGACAGTCCATCTGGCATTGCCGACCGCCTCCCAGCCGGTCAGGTCCCTGCCATTGAAGATAGGCAAGAATCCCTCCCTGGTCCGGTCTGCACTTGTTCTGTCATCTTCAACGGCCTGCCGACAACCGGCTGACAAGGCCAATATTACCATACATACAATAGTGAGGAATTTGCGCATCATAATTGTCTCCTTTTGCCTTGTTACACAACTAATATGAGGTAAAAAACTGCAATCATTATACCCGATAATTACACCTTTGCTATCAAATAGACCGAGTAAATAATCGCGGCGACGCATCCCCAACCGGCCACGAACCCGAGCACCGAGGTAAGCGATGGAATGGGTATTTCGAGACTGGTGTTTGGAAAAATATTTCGCTTTTCAGGAACAACGGCATCGGCCGGCAAAGTGCAGGGAGCAGGCACCTGCTCGCCGGGCTTGATGGGTGTCCGCACCAGTGCATAGAAATTGTCGAGCTTCTCGGCAGCAACAGGCCTGGTGAGCAAACTTGCAACAACTCCGGCAATCAGTCCTGCGCTTAGATAGAGAACCATCTGCCACGGCAGATAGAGTTTGTCCTCCCACAGCATGAAAGTCGGCAGCTTGTCGGCCAGGTGTGCGTTGAAATCCCAAAGGACATAATTCCCGAAAGTAATTTTACTGGTGAAGAGCAGCACAGCAAAGCCAACCAGGGTTGTTGCCCAGGCGCCGGCCACCGTGGTGCGTCTCCAGAAAAGCCCCAGCCAGAAAGCAATACCCATCATCGCAGAAATTTTCCAGAATATTTCAAGGCCTGTTACAACATCGGACAGCGAATAAGCAAAGGCCACGCCGCCGGCAACTATTACC
>DAOVNI010000139.1 GCA_030630315.1 Phycisphaerae bacterium
ACGAATCGACCAGAAGTTTATTAAGCAGATTAATCGCGAGCTGGGGCCCGGATACAAAGGTAATCTAAGATTAGCCGATGAAAAACAGAATCTTGCAGGCGGCTTTATCTTAAGACGCGGCAGGATAAAAAATAATGTCTCGTTTGACGTATTACTAACTCATGCACGCAAGGAGCTGGAAATCGAATTAGCAAAACAGCTTTTCTCCTGATACGTACTGTGGAAGGATGCTTACAGATGAAAATTAATATGAAAGTTCTCAAATGGGTCCTTCTGGGCTTGTATATTGCAATTATCATTGGCCTTTTAGGGATGTCTTATCGTCACGGTGAAAGTCTGAATGGGAAACTTTTCTGGCCGCTTTTCATATTGGTAGTTACTGTGCTTTCTCAAGCCTTGCTCATTTTCGGTGCAGGGACAGTCAATCTGTGTACTCCCATTCGCCCACGTAGATTGGTTCTTCCGGTTATAGTTGCAGCTGTGATGATGACTGTGCTTGTGGCTGCGCTTTGCCATAGCCTTGCCGAGCTTCTATATCTGGATGATATAGATTGGATTGTTTATGTCTTTTGGATAATCGTCGGATTAAGCTGGATTTTATGGAGTATCGTTTTCTTCATAATGTATAGAGATACAGAACGCTACAAGACATTGAGAAATTTAGTCGCTACATTGATTGCCGGTAGTCTAATAGAATTATTGGTAGCCATACCTTCGCACATCATCGTGATTAGACGACCAGGCTGCTTTGTAGGTCTGATGACCGCCTGTGGCATTATTGGTGGTATTTTTGTAATGTTGTGGGCATTTGGCCCTGGCATTATCCTTCTGTTTTTGCGCGAAAAGCGCAAGGCAGAACTTCTGCGAAATGGAAAAGTTGAGTAATGGGAACAAATGGCTGAAATAAAACAACAAGCTATTCTCGATTTCTACACCTATCCGCCCGTCGGCGCCGACGACTGGCGATATACCTTCGAAACAGCTCAGGTACGAGCACTCGAGATGCAGATGCTAAGCCCGGCAGCTCTCCTGGATATGGCCAACGCGGAAAATTTCGCCCAGGCCGCCGACCTGTTATCAGCCACCGAATACGCTCTGCCACAGACAAGCAGGAATTTTGCGGAAATGGAGAATATTCTGCTGGCTCGAAGGTCAGCGGTGCGGGAACTTTTTGCCGAGCTAATGATTGATGAGCCGATTGTAGAGCTGTTCAAAGCGCGGGATGATTTTGCAAATTTGCGGCTGGCGGTCAGGCGAACATTGACGGAAAAGCCGTTGGGAACCGATTACAGCAGCGATGGCAATTTCCCGCCCGAGCAGTTTGAGCAGGTCTTTGAGGAGGAAGATTACAATCTGTTTCCTGATTATATGTCCGAGGCGGTAGAGCAGGCAGTTCTGGCCTACTATCAAAATAAGGACATACGCCGGATTGATTACGCAATCGATTCCGTGCAGGCTGAGTATAATCTGAAAAAAGCACGCCGGTTAAAGAGCGTTTTTCTGCTCGGTCTTTTCAGAATACAGATTGATTTAACGAACATACGCACGATGCTTCGCCTCAAATTTACCCCGCCCCTAACAGGGGCGGGGTTCACCGAATCCGAACAGCGTAACGTTCTTTTGAAAGGCGGATTTATTGAGCTGGAACGATTCAGGCACGGACTTGATATCGGCTATGAAACATTAGGGCCGTTATTTTTTGTAACGCCTTACCACCGGGTTGTTGAAACAGGCGCCAACTATTTAATGTCGGACAAATCTTTTTTAAGGGCCGAGCAGCAGTGCGCCGAATTCCTGACCGGGTATCTTATGACAACGATTCAGATTACCGCCGGCCCTCAGCCGATTATTGCTTTTCTGTTAATGAAGGAAAACGAAATCCGCACAGTCCGCCTGATATTGACCGCCAAAAAGAATAACCTGGACACAAGACTTATTTTAGACCGCTTGGGCTAATGAAGATGAAAGGCAGCCAACAGAGCCGCGACCGTAAGGGAGCGGACGGGAAGCTTCAGAACTGTAGGGTGGGCCGTGCCCACCGGCTTTCGTTTATAATGACAGCGTTCGCAATACGAGATACGCTTCACGCTTCACGAGATACGAACAATGGAAGGTAAAATCGCAGTTTTAGGTGATACTGATTTTGTGATGCCGTTCTCGGCACTCGGAGTAGATACGTACTCGGTAGGCCGGACAACCGGTGATATTACCGAAAGTGCCGAGAAAATAATCGCTGGAAGGTACGCGCTTGTCGTCGTTGCCGAAAATATAGCTCCGGCGGTCGAAGAGGTTTTCTCAGCTTGCGAGAATTTACCGACCCCTTGCATTGTTGTTGTGCCGTTTACCACCGAATCCGAGGGTTTTGCAACGCAGGCCCTCGGAAAAGTGCTTAAAATGGCTACAGGTATAAATATTTTACAAAACAGTTAAGAAAAGGATAATTAGCCACGAAGCCACGAAGACACGAAGTCACAAAGAAATTATAAATTAAAAAAACTTGGTGTCTTTGTGCCTTTGTGGCAAAAAAAAGGTTTTGATAATGAGTGAAACCAAAGAGGGCAGAATAGTCAAAGTTGCAGGGCCTGTTGTTGTGGCTGAAGGTATGACCGGGGCGCGAATGTATGACGTTGTTCGAGTCGGCAAATTGAACATCATAGGCGAAATCGTGGAATTGCACGGCGATTTGGCCTCAATTCAGGTCTATGAAGAGACCACAGGTCTGGGCCCAGGCGAGCCGGTCGTTGATACGGAAGCGCCGCTCTCGGTCGAATTAGGGCCGGGACTGATTGAAAGTATTTACGACGGCATCCAGAGACCCTTGCCCTTACTGGCAGAGGCCGAAGGCGAATTTATGAGCAGAGGAAGTGCGATGCCGGGCCTGAATAGGGAAAAGAAATGGCACTTCAAACCCACCGTTGAAGGCGGAGCAGAGGTTGGACCCGGCGACATAATAGGCGAGGTGCAGGAGAGCTCACTGGTTAATCACAGGATTATGGTGCCGGCCGGTGTAAAAGGAAAGATAGAGAAAATAGGAGAAGGTGACTACACCGTTGATGAAACAGTGGCGATTGTAACTGCTGAAGACGGCCGGAAAAGTGAAATAAAACTGATGCAGAAATGCCCTGTTCGTAACGCCAGGCAGGTAAAGGGTCGCCTTGTACCAAACAAAATCCTCGTTACCGGCCAGCGTGTTATTGACACATTCTTTCCCGTTACAAAGGGCGGGACGGCCTGCATACCTGGGCCGTTTGGAAGCGGCAAAACAGTTGTTCAACATCAGTTGGCAAAATGGGTTGACGCTGAGATTGTCGTTTATGTCGGCTGTGGCGAGCGCGGCAACGAGATGACGGATGTTATAACGGAATTTCCGGAACTGAAGGACCCGTATTCCGGCGAGCCGCTGATGAAACGCTCGGTCCTGATTGCAAACACATCGAATATGCCCGTGGCGGCCAGAGAGGCATCGGTCTATACCGGTATTACCATAGCCGAGTATTTCCGGGATATGGGTTTCACTGTGGCCTTGATGGCCGACAGCACCAGCCGATGGGCTGAGGCGATGCGGGAGATATCCACCCGTCTCGAGGAGATGCCCGCCGAGGAGGGTTATCCTGCGTACCTGGCCGCCCGCATTGCAGCGTTTTATGAAAGGGCAGGCCGGGTACAGTGTATCGGCAGCCCGCAGCGCGAGGGAGCTTTGTCGATTATAGGTGCGGTAAGCCCGCCGGGCGGTGATTTGTCGGATTCGGTTGTCCAGGCAACATTGCACGTCGTCAAGGTGTTCTGGTCACTGCAGGGAAAACTTGCTTACCAGAGGCACTTTCCCGCCATTGATTGGCTGACATCCTATTCCTTCTATAAGGAATCCTTGAAAGCCTGCTTCGAAGATAAGGACCAGGGCCGGGAAATGGAGGAGCTGACCGTCAAGGCAATGGGTTTGTTAGAGCAGGAAGCGGAGCTTCTTGAGATTGTTCGGCTGGTGGGAGCCGAGGCTTTATCGCCGCAAGACAGGTTAGCGCTTGAGACGGCCAGGTCGATTCGCGAAGACTTCCTGCACCAGAATGCTTTCCACGAGGTCGATACTCATACATCGATGCCCAAGCAGTACGAAATGTTAAAAAACATCCTGCACTTCCATAAGCAGGCTCTCATGGCCATTGAGGTCGAAGTTGAAACCGCCCAAATCTTCAAATTGGCTGTGTGCGAAGAAATCGCAAGGGCAAAATACATCCCGCAAGCTGATATAGCCAAAATTGCCAAAATAAGGCAAACAATCGACGAGCAGATGAAACAGCTGCGGTCTTCAGTGGTGGCTTGATGACCTTTGAATTACTAATGAAACTTGGGTGGCACCCTCTCGTGCTTCGCAGAGTAGTACAAACTTGTTTGGGGGTGTTGAAAAACGCCTTATTCGAGTGTTTGGAGTAATTGTTAGTTTCATTTGTTTTTGAAATTTCAATAATAGCGAAAACGTATTATAAAACACGAGGCACGAAACAGGAGTTTTGGATGCTGAAAGAATACCAAACAGTTGCGAATATTTCCGGCCCGTTGATGCTGGTCGAGATGGTCGATGAGGCCAAATATGGCCACATTGTCGATATTGAGCTCAGCGACGGCTCGATACGTCACGGCCAGATTCTACAGGTCGAAAACGATAAAGTGCTCGTCCAGGTCTTCGAGGGAACACGCGGCATCGATGTCGATAAGAGTACAATTCGGTTTTTAGCAAGGCCTCTGGAGCTGGCCGTCTCGCCGGACATCTTGGGCAGGGTCTTTAGCGGCCTCGGGCTTCCAAAAGACGATGGCCCCGCTATCATTCCGGAACAGCGGCGGGACATTAACGGCAGTCCAATCAATCCCTATGCCCGTAACTACCCGAATGAATTTATCCAGACGGGAATATCCACAATCGACGGCTTGAATCCGCTCGTGCGAGGCCAGAAGCTGCCGATATTTTCAGGTGCAGGCCTGCCTCACGACCAGATAACCGCTCAACTCGCCCGTCAGGCAACGGTCCTCGGCAAGGGCGAAGAGTTTGCAGTCGTATTTGCGGCAATGGGAATAACGTTCGAGGCGGCACAATTCTTTATCGACGACCT
>DAOVNI010000046.1 GCA_030630315.1 Phycisphaerae bacterium
AACAAATCAGCTTGTCACCGGGTTTTTCCCTGAAGGTAAGATTAGAGAGGTCGATGCCGTTGTAAACGGTCGCGAGGTAAGGCAGTTCTTTATCTCTGTCGGCGTCACTGATGGAAACATAGTAAGTGTCTTTGTGCTCGTGGTAAACCCGCAGTATATCCGGCGAGGAAAATCCGTGGATGGTAGTCAGCATCGGGGTTTTTATAAACGGCAGGTACGTTAAGGGCAGATAATCGAAATTGTTATGAATCAGGTCGAACTCATCCGCCCGTTCCATACAATAGGAAATATGCAGGCACTCAGAGACCTTCGGAATTTGGCTCTTGTCTTCTTCGTAGCCTTTTTCAATAATGGCTTCAAGTTTTGCGCCGGTTATCGATTCCTTCGTGGCAAACAGCGTTATATTTTTCCACCCGCGGGCCACCAGACCTTCTGTAATGTTGCTGGCGATGGTTTCCCACGCCCCGTAGGCCCGCGGAGGTGTCCGCCACGCTACCGGCGCCAAAATCGCTATTCGTTTGCTCTTAATATCCATCATAGTCAGCGTAAAACGCAAAGTGAAAAATGCAAAAAATTAGATTAGAACTCAAAAGTTTTCAATTTTGAATTATGGTTTTTCGCTCTTAGCTTTAAGTTTTTAGTTTTTTTCTTACTTCTTCCTTTATCCGCTGGATATGTCCCCGGCCTAAAGCTTTTACTTCGCAGCCGAGCTCGAAATACCGGCGGATTTTCTCGTCGTCCAGTATGCCGAAGCAATCAATCACCGCCAAGGGTGTCCCCGCCCATTCGACTATTTTGTCAGGGTCAAGTTGCAGGTAAGGTGCGTGCGGCACGGCCAGTATCATCGCCTTAGCGCCCTTCACCGCAGCAGCAAGGTCGTGCTGAATACGAATATTTATCAGGTTGTCCTGATTCCGGAAAAACCTTGCCAGAGAATGGCCCGGTGCCGGATACCTGTCCTGTTTTTCCAGCTCGTACCAGTGTTCGAGATACGGGTCGTGCACCCGCATCTCCGCTCCCATCTCGGTTAGCTTGCGGACGATTATTTCCGAGCCGCTGTACCGGGTGTCGGCGACATCCTGACGATAGCTCGCTCCGCACAGCAGTATGGTTGCGCCGGCTGTTTGCCGACCCATATTTCGCAGTGCATCTCTTGTCAGTGTCGCTGCGTGAAGCCCACGCGTGTCATTGATGTCGATTGCCATTGTTGTTATCTTGAATATATCGTCATCGAAGCCGAGAATGTGCTTGTATGCCCACTGCCCCAGCCCGCCGTCTTTCGGCAGGCAGTATCCGCCAATCCCCGGACCTGGAAATATGATATTGCTGTGCGTCGGCCGGACCTTGATTGCCTTGATGACCTTAATCAGGTCAACACCGTTGCGCTCCGAGAACAAGCTCCACTCGTCAAGGAACGCCAGTATGGTCGCACGGAAGGAATTCTCCACGATTTTCGTAGTCTCTGATTCGATTGGCCGGTCCATAACCGTCAGCGGATATTCCTCCGTGTTCAGCACTTCTCGCAGGAATTTCTCGACACGTCCTTTTGCTTCCGCATTACAGCCGGAGCAGACCCGCCAGAAATCACGAATCGATGAAACATAATTTCTTCCCGGCATAACTCGCTCGAAGCTGTGTGCCAGCAGCGGCTCCGAGTTTATCCCGCGCGCGGCAAAAGCCCTCTTCATAATCGGCCAGCCGACGAACTCCGTTGTCCCCGGCGCCACCGTCGTCTCAATCAGTGTCAGGCATTTCGGCGGTATCTTTTCGCCGATGGTTTTTATTGTCGCTTCCAGTGCGCTCATTTCCGCTCTGCCGGTCCGCATATTGCCGAGGTCCTGTTTTGTATAATCGCACTGGACATCCACGACCACGCAGTCCGCCGGCTTAAGGCAGTCGTTGTTGTAGGTGGCCACGAGTGTTTTTTTCTCCAGCACGCAGCGGGCTATCATCGGCTCCACCTCAGGGTCTTCGGCCTTTACCGGCGACTGACCTCGGTTAAGCAGTGGAATCTTCCAGTAGCTTCGAGTGCTCGGCCGTTGACAGCCGATGACGAACTTGTTCGGCTTGCCCGTCTTCTTGTCCGTGCTGTCGGCGATAATAGCTGCCATAACCGCACCGACAAAACCAACGCCCATTACTACAACGATTTCCTTGCCCTCACTGCGCGCCGCCTCTGCCAGCGACTCAATCCGCGACAGCTCCGTACCGTACTCATCCTCTTTGGGAATCGCAAACTTTTCGCCTGCCGGACTTATTGAATAATCAGTTATTGTCGTCACCTCTTCTGATAGTCTTTTATTTGGCTGTTATTATCACTGATTTTACACAGCGTTATACGCAATACGATATACGCAATACGATATTTGCCGCCGCAAGTTTACCAATAATCTGTCGTATATCAATATTTTTTCTATTCGGTTATCCTTCCGCCGCACCTTAATCTAATCCGGATGCGATTTCCTATTGCATTATGGGCGGGAAAATGATATAATCTTCTTTGGCCGCTTAAGATATATCCACATCGATACTTCCTGAGCCGGCTCTGTGTCCTGGAGTGAAAAAATGGAAAAAATCTGCTTTTTAAAATTAGCCGTTATTTCTTTAGTTCTTGCGCTCGGCGGCACTGTTTTAGCCCAGGAGGTGGTGTTCGAATATCCATGTTATCTGCTCGAAGCCTATGACCCTGACGGCAATTGCTGGAAAGGCAGTGACGTTGATGGATATTACCAGGTTCCGGTAGTTCCGCAGCAGTGGCTTGTTGGCCCTCCGCCCTCAGACCTGTCATCGGTTACTATGCCACCGGAC
The DNA here is from genome assembly GCA_030630315.1 of Phycisphaerae bacterium. Lineage (GTDB taxonomy): Bacteria > Planctomycetota > Phycisphaerae > Sedimentisphaerales > Anaerobacaceae > JAUVYQ01. The sequence continues at coordinate 2,809 of DAOVNI010000046.1, forward strand.
CATTGGGTTGAATTGAAGTTTCACGGAGAGCTTGTAGATGGCGATGGGGATGATATAATCCTTATCGAGGTTGGTCGAATGGGCGAACAAGCTCATGTCTTCATTACTGACGGGGCCGGCCGCGAGTTCCTCATTGGCACAGCCATGGCTTCAGATACCGGCGGGCAGCTCCCCACCGAGATCGGTTTTGACATCTCCGGTATTCTTCCTCTGCCGTTTGTACCGTCCGCGATACGCGTCCTTGGATTAGATTGGGGAGGAGGTTCACCGGGCTTCGACCTCAATAGTGTGCATGCGCGGGTTTACATCACCTATGGCGACATTGCCCGCAACCCCATCCCCGCCGATGGCGCCGGAAACGTCCCCACCGATGCGGTGCTTACCTGGTCGCCGGGACGTTATGCAGAAAAGCACACCGTTTACTTCGGCACCGCTCTTACCGACGTGGACGAAAATGCACCTCCCGTTAGCCATCCACATCAGCCGCAGGATACCAACACCTATGACCCCTGCGGCCTTGAGCTCAGCCGCGCTTACTATTGGAGGGTCGATGAGGTCAATGGCACAAATACCTGGACGGGAAATATATGGAGCTTTACGGTGGAAGACTACCTGGTCCTGGATAATTTTGAGTCCTACGACGACGTCAGCATTCATAATACGTGGACGCAGGACGGCGACGCAACTATATATCTTTTGAAGACTTCAGGGCTGAATTACGCATGTGACCCGTTGATGAAGATTCGCTACGGCAGTTTCCCGGTCAATGATTATTATTCTGAGGCCGTCCGAACGTTTAGCCCCGCGCAGGATTGGGCCGTAATTGGTGCTGAGGTATTACAGTTGTCCTTCTATGGCACTGTAGATAATGATGCTAATGAGCTGATGTATCTGGCTCTAAGTGATGGTAGCATTAATGTGGCGGTGCCGTACGACGGCGATGCCAATGACATCAGGAATGAAAGCTGGCAGCAGTGGAATATTGACCTCCGGGACTTCACCGATGTGGGCCTTGCCAATGTTACGAATATCGCTATCGGCTTCGGTGACGGCAGCCCGCCCGGTGGCAACGGCATCATATACTTCGATGATATCAGACTTTATCCCGCCGAGTGCTTGGATGATAGGCCCGCTGCCGACTTCAACATAGATTGTGTTGTTGACTTTAAGGACCTCAAAATAATGGCCGAAAGCTGGCTCTATTTCGACGTACCAATTGCTTTGCCGACCGATTTGTACGATGACGACCGGATTAACTTCAGGGACTTCGCTATCCTGGCAAATAGCTGGCTCGACGGCCAGCCGCAACCCTGATCACCATTGACCCCCACAGAGATAATCACCAATCACTATCGAAGTCGAAGATCCGGCCCCTGCAAGTCCGGCCCCTGGACGGATTAGACGGAATCCGGCTTTAGACGGAGCGGGAATCTCTTCAACTCAAAACTCAACACTAAAAACTCAAAACTACTTGAAGTCATTCCGAGCGAAGCCGAGGAATCTATTAGAAAACCCCCCCAGGCACTAACACATTCTCCCCATTTTAGTGTTTACTCGACCAGTCCTTTGGCTACTAAAACCAATCGTAACTTTATACCCTGCGCTTTCTCAACATCAGCCCACCCAGAGCGAGCAAGAAAAGTGTGGCGGGTTCCGGGATTATTTCTATAGATACCGATACAGGAACTCTTTCATAACCACCATCAAGTGTTAATTCTCCCGTTATATTGTATGACCCGGGACCTACAGGGTAGTCGTCACGTGTGGTATCTGTTCCATTATCATTGACCATATTCCAAATTTTTTGATATTCTTTAGACTCATCCGGCTCCAGACGGAGCATTATCCACCCACATGGGGGGATACTTCGGACATACTCCCAAATTTCGGTATTATTATCGTCGGTGATAATAAAATGAGTCCAAGCATACTCACAATTGGCAACCATCCCTATATTTACAGGATTTCCAGTCAAATTAGTGACCCTGTACAACATCTCAACATTCTCGCCCAAATTATAGACAGCTTTGTCCAGTTCTATGTAATATTCTAAGCCGTCTTCAACTATAGAACTTGAATTAGACAGAGTTCCCCTCGCCTCCCCCGCGCACCCTGCCAAGACTAATGTCACTATTCCAGCACAAATTAGATTCTTCAGGTTTTTATTTGTTTCCCCGCTCATTTTTTGACCTCCTTTTTTGCCGTCCATTCTTCATTAACGCTATACCAGGCGCATACATCTTTCCTTTCCTTTTTTGAACTGATAGGATAAGATTTGCCCGAATACGACTCGCTATTATGAGTGGGCGCGAAAATCATCTCTAATTCTTACTCATAAAAAATATTCTTGACTACTTCATTATCCAAACCCTTCCGAATTTTGCAAGTAAAAAATATTAAAAATCCAAAAAAAAATGCAAATTTATATGGCGTAATAACCTTGACCACCCTCCACCGTGCCGGGGCGGGCATCGACCATCGCTTGTCCGCCGTAGCTTCAGCGAAAGCGGAAGTATCGAGCAACGAACAATGAACCATGAACTATGAACTATGAACTACGAACTAAAATGCGCGCATTTTAGCGCATTTTTTCAAACGTTTTCGAATGTTTTCGAATGTTTTTGAGCGTTTTTTTCTTGCCTATCTTACCTAACCCCCACAATCTAACCCCCCAACCCCCGTTTTTACCCCAAAAATCAACATTGCCCCGAAAAAATACCCTCAAAAAACCCTATTTTTCCCTAAATCTGGATAATTTCAGTCCCTAATATTGCGATGCTGTGGATGCCTTTTCTTCCGGTTCGCCCAGCCGTTGGACAAGCACTTCGCGGACGCACAGTTCCCCGGCTCCGGACACAAGGCCTTTCTCGATGTGCAGCCCGATTTTCCCTTTCGCGGGCCCGCCTGTCCGGATTGCCCCGACTTCTTCTCCGTTCAGCCAGACCTGGATTCTATAGCCCTCAACCCTGACCGAGAGAGTATTCCAGCTTTCGCGGTCCACGAGGTCCTCACGCAGGTTTGCCAGGGCCAGTCCCTTCTCAGGCACCCAGACGCTCCCGGTAAAGGCCGTGGGCTTGTCTGCCTCTGGCGGGTCGAATATCTCGACCCTTGGGCCAAGCTCGGAGCCGGCGGCGCGCAGCCAGATTCCGGCGTGGATGGGCCGCGTCGTCCGGAAGGTTACCGACAGCAGATAGTCCTCGTATATCGCCTCGGTCCAGAGAGTGCCGCCTTCGCCGTTCGGCCCGGCTGTTGCAGCGATTTGGCCGCGCTTGACTCTCCAGGAAGCGGCGCCCGAAGGTTGCCAGCCCTTAAGGTCGCGCCCGTTGAAGGCGTTAATCCACTCGCCATCCTGCTCAGACTGGGTTCCTATCGGCTTGTCAAGGTTATGCGTGCCGTGGCAGTCCGTGCAGACCGAGTCAGACGTGATGGCCCGGCCGTTCGGGCGGGTGCGGCCCAGCCATTTTTTGTGAAAGGCCTTTACCGCTGCGATATCTTTGTGGTCTTCGAAACCATAAACAATGCGTTCTCCGCCCGGCTTGTGGCACGTCGGATTCGAACACATCTTATTCACCTCTGCCCGGCCGAAGAGAAAGTCAGGCTTGGTCATCAACATTTCATCGTGCATGTGCTCAATCGTCGGCCCGTGGCATTCGTCACAGGTAACACCCATTTCAAGGTGGACCGTTGTGAGCTCCTCCGTCCTCAGTCCGGGATGGCAGACGTAACACTTGCTGTTGCCATTTGGCGTTTCGCCGGCTGGTTTTTCGGCCTGCGATTGGTCTGCAGAACAAGCGGCGAACACCCAGGCAAAGCCGGCGAGGATGAGTATCGCCAACGCAAGATACAAATTGGTTCTGATATTCGAGCGCACTATCTTTCTCCTTGTATTAAACCAAATCCGGGGGGTAAGCGCACAGTAGAGTCCGCCGCCAGTCTAAACCTTGTATTAGCTGGCAGGCCGTGTGCGACCGCCATCTTACCCGTCCCCCGAGCATTAACTGCCGGCCGATGGGCTAAACGACTTCCCAGTCGCGCAGCCAGGCGTATTCCTGCGGCAGCTTCGCCCATCGCTCGTCGGTAATGCGCATAAGCCATTCCTTATCCGCCGCGGTCTGTCCAAGCGGCCGCGTGTACGAAGCCCGTGCCGCATTCTCAACCTCATAGACCGTTGACAGCCCCGGTATAGCGGCCGTAATTGCTTCGTTCGCAAGGATGCACTGAAGCGTCAGCCGAGCTAAGTCGTTTTCCTTCTTGCTGCCCACGCCCATCACTGGAAACCTGTCTTTGCCGTAGCTCTTGAAGAGACTGCCGCCAAAGTAGGATTTGATAGTAACGATGCCGACATCCAGCTCGATGGCCCTGGTGAAGAGGCTTTGCATCTGGTCGGAACCGTAGCCCGGATTGACCTCTTCGACGTTATCCTTTGTTGGTTGCTTGCCTTTCACCTTGGTCTTGGCGCTGCAGGGGAAGATTAACATCTCGAACTCAGGGTACTTGCCGATGATGTGCTCGAACCAGGGTCGTGAATGAGAAGACATACCGAGATGTCGGACCTTGCCGGCCTTGTGCAGCTTTTGGAAGGTCTCTATCAAAACTTCCACATCGGCGTCTTTGTTGCTTCCGTCCATCTTGGCCTGTGGGCGCCAGATGTCGAGGTAATCGGTCTTCATAAGACGCAGGCATGTATCGACGTTGTGGGTCTGGTCTTTAACGTTACAGCGATTAGGCCCACGCGGGCCGAGGTTGTGGATATCGGCACCGACGTACATTTTGTCGCGGCGTCCCTTCAGGGCCACCCCGTAGCACAGGCACTCAGCGGCGGTGGTGATGTCCAGATAGTTGATGCCGGAGTCGATGCAGGCGCTGACGACCTCGGCGCGGTTCTTGGCGACGTCATCGGGCACCTGCTCGTTGGCGAAATGGTCCCAGTATCGGCCGGCGTTGCGGTTCTTCCAGTGCCCGCCCAGACTGACCTCGGAAATCATCAGGTTCGATTTGCCCAGCCGGCGGTATATCATCTTCTGGTGGAAATTGAGAATCCTCGATGTATGGACAGGCTTGGTGACGGCGTGCCCCTTGCCCGCCAGCGCGCCGGCGATTGTCCCCGCGGCCATCAGAGACGTATTTCGCATAAAGGCCCTTCGTGAAAGTTTGTCGTTGTTCATAGGTTTTCTCCTTAAGATTTTATTTTTTAGATACGGATTTACACTGCTTTTGTTTTTTGCAAATGGCCAACCCTAAAATCTGCTAATCACAATTTAACACTTAATATGATGACACAATTGTGGGCAAATGTCAAGGGCATTTCCGCCGATTTTTTCGACACGGATTTACTGACCGATTGTTATTGCGAGCGCAGTAGGGGCAGACCTATGTGTCTGCCCTGCTTTTTAACGTTGGTCGTGTGGAACCGTAACGCCGGGGTGGCACCCTCAAACTTGTTTGGGGGTGATTCAGCCCGTCATTTCGAGCGCAGCCGAGGAATCTATTAAAAACCGTCATTCCCGCGACCCCCTTTGTCATTCCCGCGAAAGCGGGAATCCAGTTTCTCTTATTCGATATTATGTGCAATTCTTTCGGCAATTTTTAACTTGGATTGGTATAAGGTTCGTCGGGCAGCAGGCCAGGCCAATCCAGGGGCTTCGGTTGCTCCCTTTGCTTTCCAGCGGGTTCTGATAGAAGAAACCGTCGCCCGAGAGTGAGATTCCCGACAGGACTCCGTTGTAGAGTGCCAGCTCCATCACGTCGGCGTATTTGGCCTGACCTTTGAGCAAGTTCATCCGGTGCTGCCAGAGCACGTGGGCGATGTTTGCGCAGGATTCGCAATAAGTCCTGTTGGGCAGCAGAGACGGGTCGCCAAATCCCTCGTCGCCAT
>DAOVNI010000315.1 GCA_030630315.1 Phycisphaerae bacterium
ATATAGGCGACCTCGGCGAGGTAATTTCGACACTGCGGCCTACGGGAAAAGCAGAATTCGGCGATGCGATAGTCGATGTGGTTGCTGAAGCCGAGTTCCTTGACAAAGGCACAAGAGTCGAGATAATAGAGATTCACGGCAACAGAGTTGTAGTTAAAGCAGTAGGAAATCAATCATAGGAGTAAACTTATGTGGTGGCTTGTTTTTGCTGTTTTTTTATATTTTGCCTGTGCGGCCCTGATATTAGCTGAGGTATTTGTGCCGAGCGGAGGCATAATAAGTATCTTCGCAATTGCCTGTGTGATTGTCGGTGGAGTGATATTTTTTCGTCACAGCACTACTGCCGGTGCGATAGGCGTAGTTACTGCCGTAATAATGGTACCGTCGGTTCTGATTATCGCTTACAAGATATTCCCAAAAACGAGATTTGGCAAAAGCGTGACGCTGACACCGTCGGAACGGCAGCGGGGCGATGCCATACCCGATACGCCCGAATTAAAAGAGATGCTTGGTGCCGTGGGCCTGGTTGTTACGCCGCTGCGGCCGGTGGGAATGTGCGATTTTTCTGGAGAAAGACTTGAATGTGTAGCCGAAAGCGGGTATGTTGATAAAGATAAAAAGGTCAAGGTTATCGATGTGGAAAGCACACAGCTAACTGTTCGTGTAATAGAAATAGAAGAAACTTAATGAAAGGACAAAAAAATGTATAACTTAATAAATATGGTCTTGGCAATAAGCGACAGCGCCAAAGTGGCTTTGGCAGTATTTTTAGTCATCATTGCCATTGTAGTATTCGTACTCTTCATGCTGTTCTTAAAGTTTTTCCGGTTGTGGCTGCAGGCAAAATTATCGCGGGCTGACGTCAAATTCTCCGAGCTTATTGGAATGTGGCTGAGGAAGGTCGATACCAGGACCATTGTGCTAAGCAAAATAACTGGGATTCAGGCAGGGCTGACCCTGACGACCCGGGATTTGGAGAGTCATTATTTAGCCGGCGGTCGGGTCCCAAACGTTGTACGCGCATTGGTCGCTGCGAACAGGGCAAACATCGTTTTGACGCTGAAAACAGCTACTGCAATCGACCTGGCGGGACGAGATATCCTCGAAGCGGTTCAAACGAGTGTTAAGCCAAAGGTGATCGATTGCCCCGACCCGGCAAAGAGCAGGGGCACTATAGACGCCGTTGCTCAGGATGGCATCCAATTAAAAGCAAAGGCGAGAGTAACGGTTAGAATGAATATGGATAGATTAGTAGGTGGCGCAACTGAGGAGACAATTATCGCGCGTGTTGGCGAAGGAATTGTTACGACTATCGGAAGTGCCATAACATACAAAAGCGTTCTGGAAAACCCGGACAATATTTCCAAGTCGGTTTTAAGCAAGGGACTCGATGCAGGGACGGCTTTCGAGATTCTTTCAATAGATATTGCTGACGTTGATGTGGGCGAGAATGTCGGCGCCAAACTTCAGGCCGCCCAGGCGGAAGCCGATATGCGAAGAGCAAAGGCCGAGGCGGAGAAACGCCGGGCTATGGCATTCGCACGCGAGCAGGAAATGAGGGCACTCGTCGTCGAAAACGAATCAAAGGTGCCATTGGCTATGGCGGATGCCTTCAGGAAGGGCAATCTCGGCGTTATGGACTATTATCGAATGAAAAATATTATGGCCGATACCGGAATGCGGGATTCAATAGCAAAGCCGAAGGAAAAAGAATAGTCTCGATACTTGATGCGTGATGCCTGATGGGTTTTGTGGGTAAAAATAAAGAATATGAACGAACTTTTAACGCAAATAATCCTGGCTGCTCGAAACAGGGATGGTAAAAGCTGGACGAATATACTGTTCATTGTGGGCCTGGCGGTTTTCTGGGTAATCGGCGGTATCCTCAAAGCAAGAGCAAATAAGAAACAGAAGGACGAGGAGCAATTGACCCGTAAGCCGGGATTCAAACCACCTGATAGGGCCGGTGTCCGCGAGCACA
>DAOVNI010000253.1 GCA_030630315.1 Phycisphaerae bacterium
AATTTGCCCTATGAGTCATGATGTTGATTCCAAAGCCTGTTTGGTACAAATCCAGGTCAATAGATGGCTGAATTGCGCTTTTGTCCCCGTAAACATCGAAGCCTCCCCAGATGTACTTACTTTGATAAGTAAAGTCGAGCACACCGTGCAGCTCACCTTCCAGGGCCTGGGCCAAGCCGGCCGCACTCAATAAGATTACGGCAGTTAGTAGAATTCCTTTTTTCTTCATACTCATCTCCTTAAAAAACCTTTACTTAAACTTCCCTTGTTACACGCAAACTTCTATCCGGCTGGTATGAGGTTCACCTGCCTCCCAGCCACCTGAAGAGTTTATCGGTATGTAGCGGCAAATCAAATAAAAAAAAGTTTTTTTTGATTTTTTTTGCACTGGCTGGGCAAAAAAGCTCAAAAAATGGCCAAAATCGCATTATATTAAAAGCGGTTACAAGCCAGCGTGCTTTTTATCGGCCTATGTCGCAAAAGCAATTTTCCACACTACAAGTCTATCTCAGGACAGATTTGGCGTTTACCATCTTTATTCAGAGGCCACTTTGGGTAGGTCAGCCAGTGCCTCGTCTATTTTCTCCTTAGGATATTCGTAATCCTTAAGTTTACCGCTAAAGTAGGCATCATAAGCTGCCATATCAACGTGTCCGTGTCCACTATGAGCTATGAGTATCGTTTTTGCTTCACCGGATTCCTTGCACTTGAGGGCTTCGTCAATTGCCGCCTTGATGCAATGGTTCGTCTCCGGAGCACTGATAATGCCTTCGGCGCGGGCAAATGTTACGCCCGCCTCGAAGGTACCAAGCTGGTGTTCCGCTCTGGCTTCAACGAGTCCTAAGTCGTGCAGATGGCATATAATGGGTGCCATCCCGTGGTATCGCAGCCCGCCGGCGTGGACCGGAGGTGGAATAAAGCCGTGCCCGAGTGTGTACATCTTAATCAATGGAGTAAGCCCGGCTGAATCGCCAAAGTCATAGGCGTAAGGTCCGCGGGTAACAGTGGGACAGCTTGCCGGCTCCACATTGATGATGCGGAGGTCTGGCTTTGTGCCGTCAATTTTATCCTTGACGAAGGGCAAAAACAGCCCGGCGAAGTTTGAGCCGCCACCAATACAGCCCACAATGATGTCGGGGTAGGCATCTATCTTCTCCATCAGCTTTTTTGCCTCCAGGCCATTGACGGTTTGATGCAGCAGGACATGGTTAAGCACACTGCCTAAGGAATAGTGTGTATCATCACGAGAGACGGCATCCTCTACCGCCTCACTGATAGCAAGGCCTAAGCTACCGGGACAATCGGGGTCTTTTGCCAGCATATCCCGCCCTGTCTTGGTGTCGGGGCTGGGGCTGGGCACACACTTGGCTCCCCAGGTTTCCATCATTACCCGACGATACGGCTTTTGGTCATAGCTAATCCTGACCATATAGACCTTAATCTCAAGGTCAAAGCAGGCACCGCCGAAGGATAGGGCGCTTCCCCACTGCCCGGCTCCGGTCTCAGTGGTGATGCGTTTGATGCCCTCCATTTTATTGTAATAGGCTTGAGCTACGGCAGTATTGGGCTTGTGACTTCCAGGTGGGCTTGTGCCCTCATACTTGTAGAAAATCTTGGCTGGTGTATCCAAAGCTTTTTCCAGTCTGTGCGCCCGAAACAGGGTGGTTGGCCTCCATAGTCGGTAAATATCCCGCACTTCTTCAGGGATATCAATCCACTGCTCTGTGCTTACCTCTTGTTTGATTAGTTCCATAGGGAATAGAGGGGCGAGGTCATCGGGACCAATCGGCTTTCCTGTACCCGGGTGCAAAATCGGCGGCAGCGGCTCAGGTAAATCTGCCAGGATATTATACCATTGAGTAGGTATTTCATTTTCATCGAGGGTGAATTTTGTTCTCTTATCCATTTTGTTCTCCTTAAGCTATTTTTATAAAGGTTGATATACAGAACAACTCTTGTAAAGCAGTAACGCAGATATGTCAAGCAAATTTATTCGATATTTCCCAGAAATCGGCATCTCTATATTATGGATGGCACTGCTGAACGCCCTACATTATTTGTGAAATCCGGGTTAGAAATATATTTTCGCTTGATTTTCGTATCTTGTGTATAATAAACCTCGATGCTTGAGGACAAGGGTGACAAGACGCTTTTTGGACGGTCTGAAAGGGCCAATATAGCCTCGGCGGCGCCACTGGCGGTTCGGATGAGGCCGAGAAAGCTCGATGAATTTCTCGGCCAAAGGCACTTCCTTGGGTCCGATAAACTGCTGACAAGGATGCTCGAGGCCGACAAGCTCACCAGTTTGATATTTTACGGGCCGCCCGGGGTGGGCAAGACCTCGCTGGCAATGGTAATTGCGAATTACACAAAGGCCAAATTTTACTATCTCAGTGCCCCGGCGGCCAGCGTGAAGGACATTCGCGAGATTATCTCTGCCGCCCGCGACAGGCTCGCCGCCAGTCGTCAGCGAACCGTGCTTTTTATCAACGAAATCCACCGCTTTAACCGTGCTCAGCAGGATGTTTTGCTGGATGATGTCGAATCCGGGGTTTTAATCCTCATAGGTGCTACGACGGAGAATCCGTTTTTTTCGGTCAATTCGCCGTTGATTTCGCGCAGCACCGTGTTTCATTTTGAGCCGCTCGGCGAAGAAGACATTTTAGAATTGCTGAAAAGCGCAATTGCCGATACCGAGCGAGGGCTCGGTAAATTTGACATCCGGACAGAGAAGAAGGTGCTGAAATTTCTGGCGGTGACCAGCGACGGCGATGCCCGAAAGGCCCTGACGGCTCTGGAGGTTGGCGTGTTGTCGCAGGCCGCCCGGCAGCTCGTCTCGGCGAAGGCCGAGGCCGTAGCGGGGCAGGATACAAAAATTAAATTTAATCTGGAACTTGCAAAAGAGTCGATACAACAAAAGACGATTGACTACGATGGCACGGGCGATACGCACTACGATTTGGCGAGCGCTTTGCAGAAGAGTATGCGTGGCAGCGACCCTGATGCCACCGTTTATTGGCTTGCGCGGCTGATAGCAGGCGGAGAGGACACTCGTTTTATTGCCCGGCGTATTGCGGTTTGTGCGGCTGAGGACGTCGGCAATGCC
>DAOVNI010000030.1 GCA_030630315.1 Phycisphaerae bacterium
GATTATTTTGTTTCACAACCAGACGCATTGTTTTTCCCGCCTGTGTTTGGATTCTGAAATTAGGTGAAATTCATTATCCATAATCCGGTACCATTTGTCAACTATAATTGTTGTGTGCTAAGAATTAGTCGTGTTTTTCCTTGATTTATAGCTCAATAAGCGTATAATAATGTTTTCTTTCGTAATTTTTCGCATAAAATAAATTATGGTATCATTATGGACAAACGAGGAGGGTTTACGTTAGTAGAGCTATTGGTGGTGATTGCCATTATTGCGTTGTTGATGGCGATATTGATGCCGGCACTTAATCGGGTAGGGAAACAGGCAAAGGCGGTCACCTGTCAGTTGAACCTGAGCCAATGGGGCAAAATCTTTACGATGTATACGGTTGATAACGACGGCTATTTCGCCAGTGGCAGCAGCGGCAAGGTGTGGACGGAGACGCTGGGACCGTACTACAGTGAGCCGAAGCTGCACTGCTGCCCGATGGCGACGCAGCCTGCTTTCCCCGAAGGCTCATCGTACCCGGAGGGTGGAAAGTTTTTGGCCTGGGGTGTCTTTGACGGAACCTATGCTCAGTTGGGTTTGGAGGGAGTTTACGGCAGCTATGGTATGAACGGGCACGTTTCAAATCCGAAACGAGGCGTGCCGGACCCGTGGGAACGTGACACTACAAAGAACTGGCGGAGTGCCGGTGTTAATGGTGCGAGCAACATACCGCTGTTTCTGGATTGCACGTGGCTTGGAGGCCTTCCGGAGGATTCTGACCCACCTCCGCAATATGATGGCGACTGTCACTTTGGGCCGCTGGGTACCAATATTCAGGGTTTCTGCCTCGACCGGCACAACGAGGGGATAAACGGCCTTTTCCTGGATTTCTCTGTCAGGAAGATTGGACTTAAGGAGTTGTGGAGGTTGAAGTGGCATCGGAAGTTCGACACAAGTGGGTGGTCGGGGGGCTGGCCGGAGTGGATGAAAGATTTCAAAGACGACTGAGATTGGCCGTCGTATAAAAAGGCGAGGCAAGGAGCGGGTCCGTCAATTAGTGAATAAATCGAAGATGTTTCCGAGCATGCTCGACGTTGCCCTGTAGATTTCGGTGTACTGGCACCTTGTGCATATTACTGTTGTAAAGCGTTTTGACTGCACATCGAATATTTTACTCAGGAATCCGCCGGCAGCGCGAAACTCACCGACATCACACTGAGAGTTTCCGCACTTCGGACAGGTGTAATTAAAATCCTGCATAGTTTTACCTCCTTACTGAACAAGCAGCAGCGTTAGAGTCATATAGATTGCGACGCTTATCGAATCATTTGCGGTTGTAACCAGCGGGCCGGAACTTATGGCTGGGTCTATGCCGATTCGGCGGAATAAAAACGGCAGAAATAAGCCAAGCGTCGTGGCAACCATTATGGCCGAGAACATAGCGGTCCCGAAGGCAAAAACAACACGCACAGGCTCTACCGTACTTTCCGGCGTCCTATAGTTGAGTAAAAATGCGCAGACCACGCCACCTATGATGCCGCAGCTTAAGGCTACGAGAAGCGCAATTCGCACTTCCCGGGTAAAGACCTGGCTCAATTTCAATGCGGCGAGGTGACCTGTTGCCAGGCCGGAGACGACAATAGCTGAAGTTTGCAGACCGGCGTTACCACTGATGGCGGCAATCATCGGGACAAAAGCGAATGCGGCTGTATAGATCAAAGACAAATTCTTTATGTTGAATTTTTCGTAGAAGAACATTATGACCAAAGCGGTTATACCGGTGCCAATCAGGCAGGGCAGCAGCCAGGTCATCCTGACGCGGGCGGCGTGGAAGACGGATATTTTATCCAGCTCGTCTGGGTCTGTGCCGGCCATTGTGTATAAGTCCTCTGCGGCCTCTTCTTCTGCGACCTCGATGATTCGGTCGGCGGTGATTCGGCCGAGGAGTTTGTGGTTCCTGTCGAGAACCGGCGCAACAATCAGGTCGTTTTTGCTGAATATGTTGCGGACCTCCTCCTGGTCGGCATTGGCGGTAACGTAAATGGTGTCAGGGTCAATCAGACTGCTTATCTTTGTGCTTTCTGGGCCGGTCAGTAACAGGCGGATACGAACATCTCCGAGGAATCGGCCGGTCTTATCCACGACATAGACGGAAAAGAAATCTTCATCAGTTTCGGCGGCACGAATTTTACTGATGGCCTCGGCAACGGTGGCATCCTCGGAGGCGCTGATTAAGACGGGGTCCATAATTCCGCCGGCTGAGTCTTCGGAGTAGCTCATCAGTTTCTTAATCTTGGCTGACTCGGCCGGCTCTATGTTTTTGAGCACTTTTTGGCTCAGCTCGTCGGGCAATTCCGCAAGCAGGTCGGCGGCGTCATCGAGGTCGAGTTCAGAAACGATGCTCTCTAACTCTTTCTCTTTGAGCAGTTCGAAGAGTTCTCCGCGAGTGGCTTCATCAACCTTTTCCAGGACTTCAGCGGCAGTTGGTTTGTCCAGGACATCAAAGATGATGCGTCGTTGCTCATCATCAAGGAGTTCTACGATTTCAGCGATATCGCTGCTTCGTCGGTCACTGAGCAATCGGGCGAGGGCGGTGGTGTTGTTGGCTTCGAGTAAGAGCTCAATCTGCTGCAATAATATCTGCCGCAATAATTGTCTTTGTTCGTCCGGCATTAGGTTGCCTCTGTGCTAATTAAAAATCAAATTTACCCGGCTGCTGGATAAAATAACCCAATTTTTTCTATCAGGCAACCGTTTTCTGTATTCGTTTTAGGATATAAAAATAAGGGGGAAATAATAAAAAATTTGAAATTGTGCATCAAAACGGTAATGAGCCGATGATGGCATCGGATATGCCAAATTGAATAATAGGTAAAATGTGCTTGATTCAGCGGCGAATTTATTGTAGAATACATAAAACGCCGGTTAAGGCATAACAAGTGCAAAGTGCAGTGTTTTTTGATGAGGGGTATAGGATGAAAAGTTTTATTTATGGGACGTTGGCGGTCTGGGCGGCAGCGGCCTGTGTGTGTCTGGCGGCCCCTGAGCCGGCTATTGTGCCCGGCCCGGATGACTGGACGGTAGATGTAAGATTTGAGCATCCGCAGCAAATCGCGCTGCGGCCAGGCGCCAATAGCAAGCCGAGACGGTTCTGGTACACGATAATAACGCTCACCAACAAGGCAAATCGGGATGTTGACTTCTATCCCAAATGCGACCTGATGACAGATACCTTCAGGATTATTCCAGCGGGCAAAAACACTTCGACAGCGGTTTTTGAGCAAATAAAGAGGCGTCATCGGCGCAGGTATCCGTTTCTTGAACCGCTGGAAAAGGTGGGTAATAAGATACTTCAGGGCGAAGATAACACCAAGGATATCGCGATTATCTGGCCTGATTTTGATGCGCAAGCCCAGGGTATAAAAGTATTTATAACAGGTTTGAGTAACGAGACGGCTGCTATCGACCATCCGATAGCGAAGGACAAGACGGGTAAGCCGGTCAAGGTTTTCCTGAGAAAGACGCTTGAATTGAGCTATAAGCTGAGGGGTGATACAGCCCTAAGGTCTGATGTCAAAGTGGCTTACAAGGGCAAACGCTGGATTATGCGGTAGGTTTTCGTATTTCGTATTGCGTATGTCGCAGGGGGATTTAGGGGCATATCTTCAACCAAACACGCTGATTTTTCAATTATTTACGCAGGTTGGCTCTAAAAAAGTGAGAAAAATGGGCAAAAAGTGCGCAAAAATGCGAAAAAAACGCGAAAAATTGCAGGAAATTGGAAAAAAATGCAAGAAATTACAGTTTTTTGAGCGTTTTTTTTGTACCGACCTGCGTAAATAATCGATTTAGGAAGTGAGGAGCAAGAGGAGTAAGAAGCAGGGAGACAGGAATAAGCAGGGGCAGAATTTAGAATGTAGGATTTGGAATTGAGAATGTAGAATTTCAAAGCGGGGGGAAATCAGGGAGGAGTAAGCCGGCAGTAAAATAAAACGCCGGCAGAGATTACGGTTAGTGTGTAACGAGAAATGCCTGGAGTAAAGCCGGGCCTGAGGAAAGATTGAAAGGAAAAAGAATGCCTGCAACAAAAGCAAAGGAAAAAACTATGACAATGCCCCAAATAAAACGTAAGGCAAAACGTCTCGGCGTAAGCACCGGAAAAATGAAGAAGGCAGAACTTATCCACAGTATCCAGGAAGCAGAGGGCTGCACGCCGTGCTTTGGAACGTCAAACGGCGAGTGTCAATATACCGACTGCTGCTTTTTGCAGGACTGCCTTAAAATCGGGGCATAAAATTTCGTATTTCGTATTGCGTATGTCGTATGTCGAAGTTTGCAGGCACGGAGGGATTTTAGCCACGAAGTCACGAAGTCACGAAGTAAAATTAGACACGGATTGACACAGATTTTGTTTAGCCACGAAAAGGCACAGAAGACACAAGGAAAAATTAGACGCAGATTAACGCTAATTGGGCGGATAAAGTATGATTGACGTGAATTGGGGTTTTGGGGATTGTAGAAAAGAATAAGTGTGTCCTGCTATTTTCTAAAAGGGCCGGTCTGGTATTACTATCAGCTATTTCTGAGTTGGTAAATTGGAAACCAATATTGCAATTCCATTGTCGCTATCACATGCGTAAACATAATAGCCCGAGACGGCAATCGCACGAGTCCAATCGGTGGTTGGGTAAGATGCAATTTTCTTTTCAAAGCCTTTTTCCAGCATATCTATTATAAGAATTCCGCCGCTTCCGTCTGCTACATAGGCGAAAGCGTCGACAACTTCTGTCTGTTCAGAAAACTGAGAAGTATTGAAACGTGCATAAGTCTTTAAGTTGTGCGGGTTTTGTATATCCACAGATGTAATTCCATCGGCGTTAAGAGCGACATATAGGAAGTCGTCTTCAATACAGAAGTTCATTATGATTCCCATCGCCGTTTTCGCTAATTCAATCTCATCCAACGTTGTTAAAGTCAGGTCATCTTCTAATTTGCAGGAACGTAACTTTCCTTTATAAAATCCTAAATAAAGAATGTCCTTGTGAGCAAATATCTTGTTGAGTTTCTGTTCAAAAGCTATGCTCTTTATCATCGTTGCTTTGGATGGGGTTTGGACATCCCATATTTCAAGCGTTTTTTCTTTTGCAATAAACAAATGATTATCTTTGATTGTGACGCCTGTCCCGCCGCTTAGTCTTTTTATTCTTGAGGGTTTTGTTGGTTTTGAAATATCAATGATTTGGTTGGGTGTATAAAGGTAATCACCGTCAATGAGTACGGTTTGACGGCCGCCCGTAGACACAGGCAGGCTTGCAGTTTGTTTGGGATTGGAGGGTTGGGATATATCAAGTATCCGCAGCTCGCCTATTCCGAATACATAGGCAAATTTATCTCGAATAATAATATTTTGCGCGTCGAAAGCGAACCTGGGTCGAAGTTGAGAATCAGGAAAGTAAGGGAGCCCCGTTAACGCCTCTACTTCTCCGTCATTGTTGATGATGTAATCCTTTGATTTTCCAATAAGGAAGTAGCCGGGCATATTATTGTAATGTTTCCTAACACGTTCGGGTTTTAATGGATCACTCAAGTCATAGATATAGACACCATTATCTCCAAAGCCGATAAAATGATTGTCTCTTAAAACAGCATGGGAACACCATGTTGCTTTTATAACTGTTTTCTGTTCAATTGCCTCAGGTATAGAAATATCAAAAACTCTGATTTCATGGCCTGCATATACGTATGCATATGAGTCATAAACAATAAAAGCTCCTAAACTGATTTTTGATTGAATATCAGTTTTGCCCAACAGCTCCAGTGCGTTTAAATCTTGCGCATCCAGTATTGCAAGGCCTCTATGACACAAAATATAAATTCTGTCATCGACAATGCTGACTTTACAACCTTGGCCTGTACTTTCAGGAAGAGGGTATTGAGTTATTTCCTGGGGCTCTTCCGGATTTGCAAGAGACAAAACAATCAATGAATTAGTTCTTGTATTTACGAGAAACAGTTTATCTTCCTTGACCTCAATCTCGGCGTAAAATGCGACAGGAATATTTAGTTTTTTGACAAGGTTAATTTCGTGCAGGTTCCTTACATCGAAAATCCAGACACCGTTGCTGCCTTGAACCAGGTAAATATAACCTTTGTAGTATTCAAAGATATGCGGTTTACGATATGATGTCCAATACGAAGAAATTACATTGTTTACATTATTTTTTGCAAATATTTTCAAACGTCCCTGACTAACGCCACATAGTAAATCATCACTTATCGCAACCACATACTGCGTGGTATCGCCAAAGGCGTTAACAGGAGCCAAAATGGCTCCTTCTGAGATTAGTTTGTTTGCATATTTTTTGATTGCGGAACCCACTGCTTCCCCCATAGTGGTGGTTCTGTAACCTAAGGAAAAGCTAATAACGGCTGTGAAGATTAAACTACATAGATGGGTAACTTTTTTCATTTTTCAACTTTCTTTTTTGTATTATCTGACATTCCCATTTAACATTAGTTTAGCTGCGCTGCTAAGCTTTTCTGTCACTATAATACTAAATCTGTCTGGGTAACACAACTATTTTGTTAAGTAGCGACTTTAGAAGTTGGAATTGGGAATTTAGAATTGGGGAGAACCCTCGACCGCGCTCCTCTGCGCTCGGAATGACGGGGGAAGATGGATTCCCGCTTGCGCGGGAATGACAGGAAAGAATATCGAGTACCGAACAAGGAATATCGAATTATGAAGGGAGGAGACAGAGGACAGAAGACGGAGGACGGATTGCGTCGCCGTGTCGGCGACGGCTAAACGACCCCGCAATAAATTGCGGGGCCAAATAAGCTTTTCTACCCCGCACTTACGTTTGTGGCTCTGTTATTTTACTTTTATTTCGGTTCGGCTTTGAGCTTGTTGTCGGCCTGTTCCCAGGCCTTGCGGATGTCGTCGGTGGGCTGAAATCGAAACCAGAGGATGAAACCTTCGGTACGTTCGGCTTTGCCGTAATAATGGTCCGCGGTAACGAGTTTGCCGTTAGAGTGAATAAAGACGAACAACTTGGCAATGCCGGTCTGCTCTACGCCACGGGCCAACGCCAACTCAGGTAAGGGGGTGGGTGAGCCGGGAATGGGAAGCGAGGGAATTCCCAGGAGAGTACTTTTATATTCGGTGCCAAGTGTGCCTGAGGATATTTCAGCTATGTAATCGGCCTGGTCGGCGTTCTGGACAAGAATAGCGCCGATTTGTGCGAAACGAGCCCGCACTGCCGTCTTGACGTATTCAATGTCGTAAGATTTCAGATTGGTGAAGTCGAGGTAAGTCTTTTTGCCGGCAACCTGGGGGATGTGGAACTTGGCAACGGCGTTGTCAACGGCTCCGGAGAGCAAAAGCTGCTCAATGGCGGTGCGCTGTGTGTGGGTAAAAATTCGTGTAGTGCAGCCGGTTATAAAGATTAGTAAAATGCTTGGAGCAATAATATATTTCATTTTTCGGCCTCGCGAAAAACATAGTATAAGCTGGTCTATCGTTGTATGTCAAATATATTTTGGGGAGAATAGTTTTCAACACCCCCAAACAAGTTTGTACTACTCTGCGAAGCACGAGAGGGTGCCACCCGACGATAAAATAATTGATTATTGATTAATGATTATTTTTGTGTAAGTCCAATGCCCTTTTGCATCTTGGGCATTTCAATTGATTATTGATTAATGATTATTGATTATTTTTTGGGTAAATCGAGAGTTCTTTTACACCGTGGACACTTTACCTTATTCCTTTTGAAGTTAGGGGGGACTTTCAATTTCAGGCCGCAGAGGCAGGTTAGAAATGCAAATTGATTGACCCTTCTCATAATGTCGCCGACCTGCCGCATCTGGGTTTTGCGGCGCTCTTTCTTTCTGGCTTCTGTGCCGGCTTGGCGCAAGGCAATGTCCTCCTTGGTCAAAGCGGTAGGGGGGATGACTGTTTTGGTGTGTGTTATATCACTGAAAGACCTGGAGTAATCTTTAAAAGATGCGCCGTGGGTCATACTGCGGAGGATTTTTATCCTTTCGGAAATCGGTGGGTGCGTGCTGGTCAGGTCGGATAATTTCATTTGCTTCTTTTTCTTGAAAGGATTGACGATGTACATCGGGGCGGTAACCTTGTTGACGGTGGCTAATTGGGGCGACCTGTCATTGGCAATTTTTTCGAGAGCACCGGCGAGACCTTCAGGGTAACGCGTCAATCTGGCGGCGCCGGCGTCGGCGAGGTATTCGCGTTTTCTTGAAAGTGCGTAATATAACAGATAGGCCATTATGGGGGCGAGAATTGCGACAACTATCGCAATTATGAGCATAATAAGCTGGGCCTGTCCTCCGCCTTTGCCGCCGGACGAATATCTTCGGCTGGAACCCATTGAGCTGTAGAACATACCTCGCAAAAAGACCTGTGAGAGTAAGACGATTGAGCCGAGCATTATGCCGGCGAGCGTTACGAAAAGGATGTCACGGTGTAGGATGTGACTAATTTCGTGTGCGATGACGCCCTGGAGCTCATCGCGGTTGAGGCGGCCGAGGAGGCCGGCGGTTACGGCAACAGAGGCGGTTTCCGGTTTTCGGCCTGTCGCAAAGGCATTGGGTGCGGGGTCGTTGATGATATAAACTTTGGGCATAGGCAGGCCGGCAGCGATTTTCATTTCTTCGACAACGTTGAATAGCTGGGGGTGGACATCGTGAGTGACGGGCTTGGCTTTGCTTGCAGCGAGAAAGATTTGGTCTCCGCTCGAGAAGCTTATCAGTGTAAGAATCAGCCAGATTGCCGTGGCGATAATCAGGCCGAAGAAACCACCCTCAGGGCCAAAGAAAGCCAGGCCGATGATAAATCCCAGCAGCATCAGGCATACCGCCATTAACACCAGCAGGACGATAGAGTTTCTTTTGTTTGCTCTTATTAATTCCCACATCGTTAGTTTTTCAGGCACAAAGACGCAGAGGTTCAAGAGCACCCCCAAACAAGCTTGAGGGTGCCACCCTGTATTCCATTAACAATACAGAGAACAGTAATTAGGTAAAGCTTACCTTCGGCACTTCGCGCTCAGCAGCAACTTCAATCTCGAAGAAGTCTCGTTCTGTGAATTTGAACATATTGGCAATGATGTTAGAAGGGAACATCTGAATCTTGTTGTTAAAGAACAGGGTCTGGTCATTGTAGCTCTGCCGTGCAAAGGAGATTTTGTTTTCGGTGCTGGTCAGCTCTTCCTGAACGGCGAGGAAGTTTTGATTGGCTTTGAGGTCAGGATAGTTCTCGACGACGAGCATAAATTTGCTGAGTGCTTCGCCGAGCGCACCTTCGGCCTTTGAGGCATCTGCGACGGTTTTGGCACCCATAGCCTGGCTTCGTGCGTTTGTTATCGCCTCAAAAGTCCCACGCTCGTGCTTCATATAGCCCTTGGCTGTTTCGACGAGATTGGGAATCAAATCGTGGCGGCGTTTCAACTGGACATCAATCTGGGACCAGGCATTATCGACCTGGTTGCGAAGCCGAATTAAAGCGTTGTAGATACCAATGACGAAAAGAACGAGCAATACAACAACAATGGCAACGACAATAATTACCCACATAATTTTTCTCCTACCAACTGTTTTTCTCTTTTTTGAATCGGTAATGTTTAATACACCCCCGACCGGGGTGCACTATGTATTCCTGACTCCTTTCATAAGTGCGTTTGTTATTTTTTTATTGCGGTCATTTCCTGA
>DAOVNI010000015.1 GCA_030630315.1 Phycisphaerae bacterium
AATTATACCTTGTGCGGCCTCCTTAGTTAACTCCGCAGCTTTCACTTTAGCCTCTTGGGCACCATGGATAACACCTTTCATAGCGTCCCTGGCTATTGCTTCCACTTTTTCTTTAGTGGGCTCGGTTTTCTCTAATGCCTTCTTAACCGCCTCTCTGGTAATTTCACCCACTTTTGTTTTCACATCCTCACCTTTTTCGGCCGCTTTTACCACAGCCTCTCTGACGACCCGAGTTACTTTGCTTTCTTCTTGTTCCATAATTTGTCTCCTTTACATTAAACAGATTAGAATTTCATTCTGACGGCAGAGTGTAAAAATAGCTCTTTTGTTCACTAAATTCAAGAATAAATAGGTGAATTACGGCAAAAATGGACTACAGCGGTGGCCTGCCCCCATTTTTTGCACGGATTCATCTTGGAAATCTTGGACAATACCATATTGTTTGTTCAACTACTTATAGTTTCCTTAGCCATGTAACGTTCTTGCCAGACCTTTCTACTTAACTGGTTATAATTGCTTCCATATGCAACCATACCACCATGGTATCCCGGGTCGGCGAGTGCGTCAAAAGCTTCCTCATCAATCGGTCTGGCCTTAGTGTCCTGGACAGCCTTGAAAAGCACATCGAAATGATCACGGATAACACAGGGGCATAGCCAATTTCCCACATTTTCGGCTGGTTGACCATAGCCATAGTCGTTCTGCCACTGACGGATTCTTTCAAAGAACGGAGAATGTAAGATTGTATCGAGATTACCTGTTTTAAAAACATCATAGATATTGCCAACCAAATACGGGACAAATGCACAGGGCGTAATATCGCCATCCCAGGTAATGTAAAAATATCCGCCTGGTCTGCCCGCAGAGATACACCCGCTACTAACGGTACCGCTGTTCCAGAAATCCGCAATGAAGATTTTGCGCTCTCGCACCGTGCACCACGTTCGATTATACATCTCCAGACGCTGTTGCGGTGTAACCATCATCTCAAGCGAATGTTTACGCCCGATAGGCATATACTGGAATATCCAGCCGTATGTTGCACCTTGTTCTTCGAAATAAAAATCATTAAACTCTTCACTCGTTACAATCTCAGCGTTTTCCCGTGTGCCGGTTACCGAAATACCAAACGGTACTCCTGCCTGGCGCAGGTTTTCCATTGCCTGAAGAATTCGTTTGTGTACGCCCTTGCCACGTCGCTTGTCTGTTTGTTCTTCAAAACCTTCTACCGAAATTGCAGACGTTACATTACCGAGTTTCGCCAGTTCCTTAGCCACGGATTTTGTTATTAACGTACCATTGGTATAAACCAAGAAGAACTGCGAAGGGTGTCTAAGCGCCATATCTAAAAGGTCCAGATCACTATCTTCCCACATAAATGGCTCGCCGCCTGAGATGACCGTAAAATACGAGCCCCACAACCGTTCCTTTTCAGTGATAATCCGGTCAAACGTATCCCAGTCCAGCTTGGCAGCCGAATGGGAATCGCTGCATGCGTAACAACCCGTGCAGTGCAGGTTGCACTTTTTGCCCGGACTGACAAGGACAAACAAGGGTGGCTCAAAACCCAAACGGTCAATTGCGTGCTGTCGCTGGTCGCTCAACACCACATTATCCAGCAATGTTTTAAGAAGGCGATCAAGGACACCTTTGGATATTAGCCCTCGATCAACGTTTCGGGCAATGCTGTGCAGCATCGCAAGGCTGATGTCGTACTTGTCCCGCTGTACCTGGAGTGGAAATGTATCTGTGTTATTCTCAACAATAACCTGCCACATTTTTCTTTCGATAAATGGCATGGCTGCCCGGCGGACTATCCCATTGCTAAATGCCGCCCGAATTAGTGATCTAAACTCTCCTTTTTGAAAAACCTGCTCAAGATTCATTGCATGGCTCCTTTCTATCATTTGAATTTTGTGTCGGTTCCTGACGGGTCGCTGCTCCGTGGAGGAACAGTTCCGTTACAATGCGCATATCAGCTTCAGTTGACAGATGGGTTTTCGAGCCAAGATACGAGAAAGCAAAAACATTGGTAAGACTGTCGAGCGTCCTTGCCAGTATTTCAGCATCCATCGGCTTGAATATTCCCTGACGGGTTCCCTGTCTTATCATGTCAGTGAGAGTGCGAAGCATCGAGTCGTATTTGTCGCGGAGCTTCTGCGGCAGAATATGCTCTGCGTTAAGTCGTGGCACATCCACTTCCACAAGATATAAACGAAGAAAGGCAAGGTTCTTGCGGAAAAAAAGCATCTTGGCACGGATGAAGTTTTCAACCTGGCCCTGGACCGATGGAGAACCTGCCATCTCCCCGGTGACAAAATCGACCAATTCATCCACTTTTGTCTCAATGACTCTCTCGTAAAGCTGCCTCTTGCTACCGAAATAGGAATAAATTGTGCCGAGTGCAAACTCTGCCTTCAGGGCGATTTTCCGCATTGTCGTCCGGAAGAATCCCTGTTCGGCAAATATTGACTCAGCCACATCCAATATATGCCTGATATGCTGCTGGCGCTCTCGTTTGCGGCGTGGAGTTAGTAGTTTAAGCATGCTTACAGCTCCTTTCAATCACAGACACAAAAATTGTTAGTATATTCGTATCAGCATTAGAACCATTATTCTAATTATAGAAGATAACTTCCGAAATGTTCAATAAAAAAATGAAAAAATGTAAAAAATGTAATAAAAACGTCCATAGGGTCAAAAAACAGGCACAAGGAACATCTTTTTTTGGTGTAATCTCGCACTTACGTTTGGGGCTCTGTAAGCCGTGCAATAAAATTGTGGGGGTAAATCCTATGAACCGGAGCCTGTCAGGCTGGCAGGTAAATTGGGTTTAGCTGGAATTTTGGCAGACGGAGGCGTCTTTTATCCTTGTAATGTAACCGCATTTATAATAAACACTTACACAAGTATGGTCCTGCGGTGAAGTGTTTGGCACGATATTTGCTTGATAATTGTAGTTATGGTTTCGAATCTGTCAGAATTGGAAGAAATTAATGTTCTGGCCAGTGAGGCGAACTGGGCCTGGCCGGAGGCCTTACGCTATATATTTCGGCCCAGAGACGTTAACCTGCTGGTGGCTGAAAGCGTAAATGAGTTCGTCAATGTTATCGAACAGAAACGAATTCATACGACAATCGTGGATATGGATTCGGAAAAATTAAACGGGCTGGCAACGATAAAGATTATTCGAATGAATTATCCACTGCTGCCGTGTATCCTATTAACAAGCGCAGCGGGCGAAGTGGTTCTCAGCCAGGCCCTACGACTTGATGTTTTCAGCGTGATTGACAAGCCGGTCGATATGAGTATCCTGCGGGAACAGCTGAACAGATTATTTATGAAAAAGTATAATAGTAATATCTTCGCAGAATAACTGTATAGTTTTACGATAGCAGATAAAATAGAATTAAATAAAAAGCAGAAGATTTTTTTGAAAGGAGTAAGGACAAAATGAAGATTCGACCATTGGCAGATAAGGTGCTTGTTCAGCGTCTCGAGGCAGAAACGAAGACGACGGGCGGAATAGTCCTGCCGGACAGCGCCAAAGAAAAACCACAAAGAGGGAAAATAGTGAGCGTCGGCAAGGGTAAATTGCTCGATGACGGGACGCGCCAAAAGGTGCAGGTAAAAAAGGGTGATATGGTGCTTTTCACAAGCTATGCCGGAACAGAGGTAAAAATAGACGGCAAAGAGTATCTGATTATGGATGAGTCAGATATTATGGCGGTAATCGAAAAATAATTGATTATTGAACTATAAATTAAAAAGGAGAAAGAAAGATATGGCAGCTAAAAAGATAGCTTTTGGTACTGAGGCGCGCGCGGCTGTTCGAGAAGGTGTGAACAAACTTACCAAGGCGGTAAAGATCACACTCGGTCCGGGCGGCAGAAATGTGATTCTGGAAAAATCGTTCGGTTCACCGACCGTTACCAAGGATGGAGTCACGGTGGCCAAAGAGATTGAGCTGGAAGATTCTTACGAGAATATGGGCGCCCAAATGGTAAAAGAGGTGGCCTCGAAGACATCGACGGTAGCCGGCGACGGGACAACGACGGCAACAATTCTGGCTGAGAGTATCTTCGTTGAAGGCCTCAAGAACATCACGGCCGGGGCCAACGCAATGCAGGTAAAACGGGGCATCGAAAAGGGTGTCGATGCAATCGTAGAAGAACTGCACAAGATGAGCACGCCCGTTGAGTCGAGCAAGCAGATCGAACAGGTAGCGACGTGCTCAGCGAACCAGGATGTTGAAATCGGCAAAAAGCTGGCAGAGGCGATGAACAAGGTCGGTAAAGACGGTGTTATCACTGTGGAAGAAGGCCAATCGCTGGAAACAATGGTCGAACTGGTTGAAGGTATGCAGTTTGACAAAGGGTACCTCAGCCCGCACTTTATTAACAACCTGGAGAATATGACAGTAGTGCTGGAAAAGCCGTATATTCTGGTGCACGAGAAGAAAATCAGTTCGGTACAATCGCTTGTTCCGCTCCTTGAGAAGGTAGCGAAACAGGGCAAGCCGCTGTTGATTATCGCCGAAGAGGTTGAGGGTGAGGCATTGGCCACGCTGGTTGTCAATAAACTGCGTGGTGTGCTGCAGGCGGCTGCTGTGAAGGCGCCGGGCTTTGGTGACAGACGGAAAGCCCTGCTCAGCGACATAGCCGTTTTGACCGGCGGTGAGGCCATCTTTGAGGACCTGGGACTCCAATTAGAGAACATCGAGCTCAAGCAGCTTGGGCGTGCAAAACGAATTACTATCGACAAGGACACCACCACCATTATTGAAGGGGCGGGCAACACAACAGCCATTAAAGGCAGGATAGAGCAGCTTAAAACCGAGATTGACAACTCCACCAGCGATTACGATATCGAAAAACTGCAAGAGAGACTGGCAAAATTGGCCGGAGGGGTGGCCCAGATCAATGTTGGGGCTGCGACTGAGGCAGAGATGAAGGAAAAGAAGGCGCGCGTGGAAGACGCCCTGCATGCCTGCCGGGCAGCGGTAGAAGAAGGCATCCTGCCCGGAGGTGGGGTACCAATGCTCAGAGCTTTAGGCGCGCTGGATAAAGTCAAGGCCACCGGCGATGCGAAGATTGGCGTTGATATCGTTCGGCGAGCAGTGGTGGCACCAATTAAGCAAATCGCTGAGAACGCAGGGCTGGACGGCTCAATCGTTGCTCAGAAGGTTATGGAAAGCAAAAAGGTAAACTTCGGTTATGACGTAATGCGGAAGAAATACGGCGATATGGTCGAGTTCGGTGTGATTGTGCCGACCAAGGTCGAAAGAATTGCTCTGCAGAACGGTGCCTCAATTGCGTCCCTGTTGCTGACGACCGATGCGATAGTCAGCGAGATTCCCGAAAAGAAGGAAAAGACGCCCGGGATGCCGCCGGGAGGGGAGATGTACTAATTGTCGATTTACGATTGACAATTGCCGATTAAAAATTGAAAATATTGCCGATTAACAGCTGGATGGCTTCGCCATCTTACCGTAACAAGGAGCTCTGTATGAGTTTTCGCTTTTACACAAATGCGATTTCTAAGGCGTCCAGAAATATCGCAGCGGGAATCTTTATCGCAGGACTGCTGCTAATCGGCTTCGGGTTTTTGATTTACGTCTTGAAGGAAATTTTCGCGATACTTGCTGCCATAGTATTTTCTGTTGCAGGTGCAGGCTGCTTGATTACCGCCGTCAAAATTTTTCTGACACAGAGAAAATTAGACAAACTCACTTCCGATGATTCAGAGGCATATAGAAAAAACGTCCAAATCCATATCGAAGAAGACTTCGATGCATAATCGTGTCCCCCTTTTGCAATAAGCCGCCTCCCTGCTTTCTTGCGAAAGCAAGAAGGGAGGGCTGGTTCTGGCCGCAGAGCTTGATATGCCAAGCTGCGTGACGCCGGGTCTTTGAAGCGGCAAACTATGCAGCAGGAATTATCATTGCAGTTTCTCAATCAGTGTCAGCACTTTTATCCCTTAGGCGGAGAATATAGTCGATAATATCTTTTCTACTGATAATGCCGACCAATTTTCCTTCCGATGTGACCGGGACTCTTCTGAAATAATTATTCGTCAGGCAGTCACAAATGTCCAGCAAACTTTCCTTCTCATCAAAGTGAACCGCAGGTTGTGTCATAAAATCATTAACCGTTCCTTCTTCCTCACCTTCGTGGGCGTAGAACAAGCGTAGTACATCTTTTTCTGAAAGAACGCCGACTAAAATCATATCCTCTCTGACTACAGGGATGCCGGTGATGTTGTATTTTGCCAGGAGCTTCAGGGCCTCATATATTGGCGTGTCTTTTTTTACGCTGACTACGTTTTCCGTCATAATATCTTTTGCTTTGGGCATCCGAGTCTCCTTTTAACAATCCATTTTGCAGATGGAAACCATACTCACAAACTCGCAAGTTCAAAATTGCCCGGCGAATTTTTGCCAAATTTGGGATAATGTACCCCAAAGATAATATAATTGCAATCATGAAATTCAGGCAATTCGGGATGTCCCCTGAAAAATCAGACAATCAAAGTGTCTTGACTGATTATGGCTGGAGGACGACAATTTAGCGGATTTTTAGAGTAGCGAGGGCGACGGCGGCAAAGGCGGCGGCCAAGAGCCAGAAACGTACTACCACCTGTGGCTCGCTCCAGCCGGCCAGGTGAAAATGATGATGGATAGGGGCACATCTAAAAAGGCGTTTTCCACCCGTGTATTTGAAATAGCCGACCTGCAATACTACGCTGACCAATTCCAGTACGAATACGCCTCCAATAATTAAAAGCAGAATTTCATTTCTCGTCACCAGTGCACCATATCCCATTGCGGCGCCTAATGGAAGTGAGCCAACATCTCCCATAAATGTCTGAGCGGGATGGCAGTTGAACCACAAGAAGCCGAGCACGGCCCCTACGATTGCCGAATAAAAGATGCTCAGCTCGCCGGCCTGTGGTATATGCGGGAGCAGGAGATAAGCTGCCCAAGTAACAGGAGTGGTTCGTGTCATCGTCTCGGAGGCGACATAGCAAAGCACCGCCAGGACCAGAGAAACCATTCCCACGCATCCGGCCGCTAATCCATCCATACCATCGGCCAGGTTTACGGCATTGCTGGTGGCTGATATATACAAGATTGCTATCAATATTAACATCCAGGTGGCGAGGTGTATGCCCTTTTTGTAGAACGGCAGCCAGAATAGTTGGCCGTCAGGAATATCGACAAAATCAGCAAATAGAAATGAGGCGATTAAAACCGCGCCGCCGATTTGAAAGATGAGCTTTTCCCAGGCCCTTAGTCCGCTTCTGCTTCGGTGCCGAATATCGCTGGTGAGCTTCAGCCAGTCATCGACGCCACCAAGAGCAGCGAACCATATTGTTAAAATAATCGCTTTCTGAACAAATGGATAGTTCAACTTGGCCCATAATAAGGTGGTCGCGAGCACTGAGAGTATGATAATCAGGCCACCCATTGTGGGTGTATTGGCCTTTTCCCTGGTCAGTTCGTTGAGGGCGGCGTGGTGAAACTCCGGTCGGTCGCCGATTTTTTTGCGCATCAGCCAGCGAATAATGGTGGGGCCAATAAGAATGGCAATCAGGAAGCTGGTTAAAACGGCTGCTACGGAGCGAAACATCACGTTCTGGTAGGCGTAAAAGCCCAACAGCGGACGGCTGAAAACCTCGTGCAAATACCGTAACAGATGGTATATCATCTCGTATAAATCCGAATATCGAAATTCGGAATCCTCCGCAGGACACCTTGCGGTGGAAACAAATTCAAATGCGGATACGCACGCTTCTGACAGGCGTGACAAAGATTCAAAATTCTAAATCCGCCACAGGCGGAGTCATTCGGACATTTGAATTTTGGTATTATTTCGTGCTTTGAATTTCGTGCTTTGAATTTACCCAAAAAACTCTTTTAGTTTTTCGACGGCCGTTTCAAGTCCGGCCACCCGTGAACCTTTGACTAATACTATATCGTCATCTTTTATGAATTTTTCCAGATTATTACAAGCTGAAAGGGTGTCATCGAAACATTTTGTTTGCAGGCCCCCCGCTTCGCGGGAACCTAAATTGTATTCGGCGGTTCTTTTTGCAGCTTTGGCAGTGATTTTCGCAAATTTGCCGACGGCCAGTAAGAGCTGCACTCCGGCCCGTGCAACAGAGGCGCCCAGCTCGGCGTGCAAGAGTTCGGCTTGCTGTCCCAGTTCAGCCATATCACCACAGATAAAAGTGAGTCGGCGTTTTTCGACTGAGCCAAGATTAGTCAATATATCCAGTGCATTTTTCATTGAGGCGGGGTTTGCATTGTAACAATCATTTAATACCGTTAGTGTGCCGATTTGGAGCAGTTCAGCACGCATAGAAACAGGCGTCAGGCCCTTTACAGCCAGTGCAAAATCATCGATGGTCAGGTCAAACTGGCTGCAAACAGCCCAGGCGGCGAGCGCATTTTCAACATTGCCCGGCCCGGGCAACGGCAAGTAAACCTGCGTGCGGCTCCCGCAAGGCGGGGGCCCATCGATAGTGAAACTGCTGCCGAAGCCAGTAGAGTCAATGTTTCGGGCCTGGTAGTCAGAGCCATCCGATTTGCCGAAAGTTATAATTTGGTGATTGGTGATTGGTGATTGGTAATTTAACTGATTACCATTTAAGCATTTAACCAAGTCAGCGTTGATTATCAAAATACCGCCGGGCTGCAATCCTTCTGATATGGATAACTTTTCCTGTATTATAGTTTGCAGGTCACCGAACCCTGCCAAATGGGCTGGATAAACATTGGTAACAACAGCGATATTGGGTTGAGCAATTCGAGTCAAGTAAGCTATCTCACCGGGGTGGTTGCTGCCAAGCTCGGCGATAACGATTTGGTCCTCCGGGTCAGCGGTGAGCAGCGTCAAAGGCAGGCCTATGTTATTATTGAAATTTTTCGGCGCCTGAAACACGCGGTAATGCTGACTTAAGACGCGATAAGCGATTTGCCTTGCAGTTGTTTTGCCTACTGAGCCGGTTACTGCGACTACCTTAAAGTCCATTTTGCGACGGTACTCTGCGGCAAAATCGCCGAGGGCCCTTACGGTATCATTAACCTTGAGTATGTGTTTGCCAATAAATTTGGTGCCTTTGATTTCTTTGCCGACCACAGCACAAACTGCACCTCCGGCGAAGGCATCAGGTACGTAATCGTGGCCGTCGAAATTGTCGCCGGGGATAGCGAAGAAACAATCGCCGGCTTTGGTAGTTCGCGAGTCGGTACTAACGCCGGTGAATTCTCGTATTGCATATTGCGTATTGCGTATTGCAAGCCCCTGTGGAGCGAGACAAGCTTTTATTATTTGGGCCAGAGCTGTAATTGAAAATTCCTTCATTTTCGTGCTTGAATAATTCGTTCTATGACCACAATCACAAACAGGCTGAAAAGTATCTTTCGGAAAGCGTATGGTATCCATACAAGGGTAAAAAATCAAGTTTGTATGTACCAAATGCTTGTTGATGCGACGAAATTATGCTATAATTTTACAGATGGCCAAGGATTTTGAAATCATCGGTGAGATTACCAACGTAGAGACGGCACCATTTGCAAGGCTGAAGTCCACTGGTACGAGATGAGTAGTGTAGGCAGAAAAGAATTTAAGATTAAGCGGATATTATGATGAGCGCAAAATCGGAAACACAGCACTATGTTCTGTGTATCAGGAACGAGAAATATCCGGCTTCGCTGGAAGCTCGCAAGATATATGAGCGAGTCCTGGACCCCCAGGCCGAAGCTCACGGCCAAATCCGGGTTATTGATGAATCGGGGGAAGATTACCTCTATCCCCAAGAGCTTTTTATTCCCATCGAGATTCCAGAAGAAGCCACACGAGCGTTTGCGCACGATTCGTAAAAGACATACGACAGTACAGCTTTTCAAGCTATTTGAAAGTTTCTGCCTAAATCGAGATATACTGCAAAATCTTATAGTGTTTGGGCAAATTATGATTTTGTATAATACTGCCGTTATAAGGATATTCAAAAATAATTTGATGTTTTAAAGAATTTTACTATATACATTACACTAAAACTACTATGCCTACGGTGCTTCGCGTAAAAGGATATAGATTTTTCTTTTTCAGCCTTGATAGGTCAGAGAAGCCGCATATACACGTGGAAAAGGCGGGAAAATATGCGAAATATTGGATTTTACCAGTGGAATTATCACATAACCGAGGTTTCAGAAGTCCTGAACTTACTGAAATACGAAAATTAGTCCAAAAGAATGAAAATCTAATTGAGGGAAAATGGCATGAGTACTTTACCAGTCAAAGTTGAAGCGCTCGCCACGGACGTTTTATTTACCAACGATTCCTTGCGAGTTGCACTCGCAGATGGACGCGAAATTATAGTTCCCCTGGAATGGTTTCATCGTCTTCGAGATGCTAATGACAATGAAAGGAAAGATTGGCGTCTTATCGGTGGCGGGATAGGAATACATTGGCAAAAGATAGATGAAGATATTTCTGTAAGCACTCTTCTTGCTCTAAGCTAACCAAACACGCCTTGCATGGGCAAAAATCTGCAAAATTTTGCAGTGTTTGGTAAATATACACTTGTGTATAATATTACCTATCTACGTTAGTGGTGGTCTTCTTTCGCATCAGGAACCATCTGCTTATGTCCGGTTTTTCCGAAGTCTTCGACGCATACCATAAATTACTGCTTGAAGACAAGCCTAATAATTCCCTGCAATAATAGGATTTTTGTGTAACAAGCACTCCTTGGCTAGCAAATCAGGCAAGCAGGAAGGTTCACGTGATATGTCAATCAGCATCTAATTCTCTGTCTCTGATTCGTTTCTTAAGACACTTCTCGGCTACTTCCTTGTCGCTGAAATCGAATTTTTGCTTTCCAATTATCTGATACGTTTCGTGGCCTTTGCCTGCTATGAGCACGATATCATCTTTGGCCGCATTTTTTATGGCCAATTCAATGGCTTTTTTTCTGTCCGGCTCAATCACAATTGTTCGCGAATCCGGATTTTCAAAACCGGTGACTATTTCGTTTATAATATCGGCGGGCCGTTCGGTTCGTGGATTATCACTGGTAACAATTACACAATCGGCCAATTCTTCAGCGACCCCGGCCATACGGGGTCGTTTAGTTCTGTCTCTATCTCCGCCGCAGCCGAAAACAAGCGTCAGCCTGCCCTTGCAGAAGAGCTTTAGTGTGGAGAGGACATTTTTCAAGGCGTCATCGGTGTGGGCGTAATCGATGAAGACGGAAACACCATCACCATCAAGTTTTTCCAATCGGCCGGGTATTTTTCGCAGAGCTGAAAGGCCGGCCGCTATCGTTTCCAAATCGAAACCGGCTGCGAGGCACAGTCCCGCTGCCGCCAGGTGATTGCTGACATTGTACTGACCCAACAAGGGGGTTCTTACGATGGATGATGGACGATGGACGATGGACGATTGGCCTGCATACTCCAGAGTAAAAATTGTTCCACTGATGTCCATTGATTCAATATGTGCAGTGATGTCGGCTGGTTCATCAACGGCGTACCATAAGATTTTGGCCTTGGTTTTGCCGGCGATTTGTTCGGCTTCCGGTGATTGTTTATTCAATACCGCTTTAGCATCAGGTGAAAGAAGTGAAAAAAGTTTGGTTTTGGCAGCGAGGTAATCTTCTCTGGTTTTATGGTAATCGAGATGGTCGCCGGCGAGATTGGTAAATGCGGCGGCTTTGAATTTAACACCTGCCAAGCGGTTTTGAGCAAGGGCGTGGCTGCTGGCTTCAATGACCATATATTTTGAGCCGGCCTTGACTATTTGCTCTTGTCTCTCGGCGATGGCCAAACAATCGGGCGTTGTTAGAGCTGCTTCGGAAGTGGCTGAACAGGTATCGTAAATGATTGTGCTGATAAGGCCGCACTTTTTGCCGGCCTTTTGTATACAAGAGCGAACGAGAAAGGCGACGGTGGTTTTTCCGTTTGTGCCGGTAACGGCGAGGTTGGTTAATTGCGAGGCCGGATTGCCCCTGCGTGCCTGTGCCAGAAGGGCTGCTGCTTCTGCAGAATCGTCAACGATTATAGTCTCGTATTGCGTATTGCGTATTGCGTATTGCGTTAGCTTTGTGCCCTTGTGCCCCTGTTCACGCCTCACGCACGATGCTTCACGTTGCTGGCAAACGATGTATTTAGCACCGTTTGCGACGGCCTGGTCGATGAAGTCGTGGCCGTCATAAACAGTGCCTTTGGCAGCGACGAAGATATCACCCGCTTCGACAAGACGGGAATCGACGCAAATACCAGGCATTTTGTCCGAAGAAACCAGATTTAGGAGTTCGCCAAAAGTCATAAGCTTCCACAAAGAATTTTTACTTATTTTAGCCGGAAGAAAAATTATTACGATGAAAAATTATGGTTTCAGGTATATACTTGGTGGCAGTGAATCTATTGAGAAATCCCAGAGCGGTACTATGAAAGGAATTGGATTATGAGAGTTTGGTATCTTATTGGCGTCTGTTTAGTGTTGGTATTGGTAGCAACAGGCTGCAAAAAGGAACCGGAGCCCATCCCGGAGAAACCCGCGCCGGAAAAGCCCGCATTGGAGGAACCCGCGCCGGAGGAACCCGCATTAAAGGAAGCTGCGGTAGAGGAAACTGAGTACTTTGCTGTGTTTATAGAAGGCAAGAAGGTCGGCTATGCCATACAGAGCCGGGTCGTGGCTGATGGGAATGTAACCACCTCCCAAAAAGTCAGCATAACGATGAGTCGAGATAATGTTCCAGTGACTATCAAAACGACGGAAACCAGCATCGAGACGGCGGACGGGGAGCCGCTGGGTTTTGAGGTTGTGCAGGACCTCGGCGTGATGACGATGAAAGTGACAGGGACAGTGGATGAGCAAGGCAGGGTAAATCTAACGACGACGTCGATGGGGG
>DAOVNI010000074.1 GCA_030630315.1 Phycisphaerae bacterium
CCGCAAACGATAACGTCCCGCTGGTCAATTGTTCCCTGCTTAGATATGGAGTAACATAAATGTCCGCTGCGCATAAAAAGTTGTGAAGTTCTTCGTCTCTTACAAACCTGTTGTGAAAAATCACATGTTCCTTCAAGTCCAATTCTTTTACTATTCGCTGTAAGCCGAATCTATAGGATTCGCCATCGTGTTTTAATACGGTTGGATGTGTCATTCCCAGGACTATGTACAGAGCGGACGGGTCGGCCTCGATTATGGCCGGCATCGCCTTTAGCATAACCTCTATACCTTTCTTCCTGCTGAGCAGCCCGAACGTCAAAATCGTTCTTCGCCCTTCCATACCGAATTTGTGCTTGTAGTAGTTGCTGTCAACGAAAGGCAAGTCCGGTATCCCGTGGGCAATCAGTTGGACTTTTTTGCCCGATATGCCGTAAATGTCGCGCAGCATATCGACCCCGCGTTCATTCATAGTGATTACCTTGTAAGAGGTGTTGCACACATCCACTAACGACTTATGGTAAGCCGGGTTTGGGTCATCGAGGACCGTATGAAGGGTTGTTATTGTCGGGGCCTTTAGTCTGTCGAGCAGCAAGCTCAGATACGAGCCCGCGTCACCACCGAAAAGCCCAAATTCGTGCTGCACTGAAACCACGTCAACGTGGCTGAAATTGATATAATCCGCGGCACAGATATAATCGCTTTTTACGTTTTGGCGGATTTCGAATTTAACCGGGTCGTTGTATTTATGGTCTTCCGACCGCATTGCGACTACCAGCGGTTCGAATTCGCCCTTGGCTGCTGTTGCTGTATTATTGATAAGGTCCGAGGTGAAAGTCGCAATTCCACATTTTCTTGGTGGGAAAGAAGAAATAAACGCCACTTTTTTTGTGGAACCTTTTGCCATCCCTAACATCCCATTTTAATAGCTGCAAAATAAACACCACTATTTTAATAGTGGTTAATAAAGCTGTCAAGTAAATTGATTGTTGAGCTTTGCTTTGTTGCAAAATATGCTTTTTCCGGGTGGATGAACTGATTCCGGCTTGTCAGCAGTGCCGAAAATGGCAAATTTTGAAAAATTTTCAGGTTTTTTTGCTAATTTTTCAGGTTTTTTGTAAACAAATATTGATAATTTCGTATAATATACTACTAATATCGTAGGAATTGGGAGTTTTTTTATGAGGCTTTCGACTCGGACCAGATATGGAATAAGGGCTATGTTGGAACTGGCTGAAAACGTCGGTAGGGGGCCTCTCCAGCTCAGAATCATTGCCCGGCGACAGGATATATCCGTCAAATATCTCGACCAATTAATGACCATACTAAAATCAGCAGGATTTGTCAGAAGTATCAGAGGCTCCAAAGGCGGATATGTTCTTGCCAGAGCTCCGGAACAGATTAAACTTAACGATGTTTTTAATTGCCTGGAGGGCCCTGTCGTTACCGTCGAATGCACTGAAAACGAAAATTACTGTGCACGGGCTGCTGATTGTGTAGCCAGGCAGGTCTGGACGCAGGTGCAGGAGGCTGTTATGGCTGTCCTGCAGTCGATAACATTCCAGGATTTGGTTGATAGGACAAAAAATAACAAATCCCCGGATTATCAAATATAGACAGAAGGGAAAATGATGAGTGCCATATTCAAAGATATCACCGCTGCTGTTGGTCGGACGCCGTTGGTCCAAATCAACAAGCTCGGCTCGGCCAAAGCAACCATTCTCGCCAAGCTTGAATCATTCAATCCCTGCGGCAGTGTAAAAGACAGGATTGCGCTGTCAATGATAGAGGCGGCAGAAAAGGATGGACTGATAAAGCCAGACACCGTTATAATCGAGCCGACCAGCGGCAATACCGGCATAGGCCTTGCCTTCATTTGTGCTGCAAAGGGCTACCGATTAATACTAACTATGCCGGAATCGATGAGCATCGAGAGAAGAAAGCTGCTGCAGTTGTTTGGTGCGGAAATTGTACTGACGCCGGCCGAGCGCGGTATGACCGGAGCTATCGAAGAAGCCGGGCAGCTCGTCGC
The DNA here is from genome assembly GCA_030630315.1 of Phycisphaerae bacterium. Taxonomy (GTDB): domain Bacteria; phylum Planctomycetota; class Phycisphaerae; order Sedimentisphaerales; family Anaerobacaceae; genus JAUVYQ01. The sequence goes on from DAOVNI010000074.1 coordinate 2,030, forward strand.
CCGGAACCCAAATGCCTTTATGCCGCAGCAATTTAACAACCCTGCAAATCCGCAAATTCACAGGGAAACCACCGCGGAAGAGATTTGGGATGATACCGGTCATAAGGTTGACATCTTCGTCTCCGGCGTCGGGACCGGCGGAACGTTGACCGGATGCGGCGAAGTGTTGAAGCAGCGCAATGAGAACCTGAAAGTGGTGGCGGTCGAGCCGAAGGATTCGCCCGTGCTTTCAGGCGGCAAGCCAGGCCCACATAAGATACAGGGTATCGGCGCCGGATTTGTGCCGGATGTGATAAATGTCGAGATAATCGACGAAATTATACAGGTCTCCAATGATGACGCTATCGAAACAGCGCGGCAGTTAGCGGTGGAAGAAGGAATATTAGCGGGCATAAGCTCAGGTGCTGCAATGTCCGCGGCAATACAGCTTGCCCAACGAGCGGAAAGCCAGGGCAAAACAATAGTCGTAATTTTGCCCGATACCGGAGAGAGGTATATCTCCACCCGGATGTTTGAGTAATAGCGGAAAGCTTTTGCCTTTTTGAGAGGGTTTCGCAATGCGAAAGAACAAGTTGACCGACAAAAAAATCGAAAATCTGGTCGGCGAAATTGCCCGCACCTATAAGGGCGATTCCGGCATAAATTTTATCGATGCCTCTGACCTGCCGGTAAGAAGCGAAATTATTGATATCCTTGATTTGCTTTTTGAAGTGCTTTTTCCGGGCTACACCGGCAAAAGGACGGTTACAAAATCAAATATCAATTTCATCGTCGGCGATATTCTCTGCCAGGTCTATACCGGGCTTTCCGGACAGATAGAGCGAGCTTATAGGTATCGCTGCAGAATGGAGAAATGTGACAGCGGCGGATGCCGAACAATGGCCGAGGATGTTACCCGGCATTTATTGGCTCAACTGCCGAAAATCAGACAGTTATTGAAAGGCGACGTGGGGGCGGCTTTTGACGGGGACCCCGCTGCAAAGTCTTACGAGGAAATTGTCATAAGTTATCCCTGCATCATAGCGATTGCAACGTTTCGTATTGCCCACGAATTGTATCTTGAACAGGTGCCGTTAATTCCACGCATAATGACAGAATGTGCACACGCCAAAACCGGTATTGACATACATCCAGGCGCAACAATAGGCAAAAACTTCTTTATCGACCACGGCACCGGCGTTGTAATAGGCGAAACTACCGTCATAGGTGAAAATGTGAAAATTTATCAGGGCGCCACCCTCGGTGCTCTCAGTTTCCCAAAGGATGAAAGAGGAGAGATAATAAAGGGCGGCAAAAGACACCCGACGATAGAGGACAACGTAACAATCTATGCCGAGGCAACGATATTAGGCGATGTAGTCATTGGGAAAGGTGCGATAATCGGCGGCAATGTCTGGATAAAGCAGTCCGTGCCGCCCGGCGTTACCGTTACAACGCCAAATCCCGATTTGGTTTACACAAAACACAAAAAAAATCAAACAACAGGGCCCCGAACAAAAACAAACAACAGAGCCCCGAACGTAAGTGAGGGGTCGAACTTACAATGAACAATAAACTCATAGAAAAAATCGAGCAGCTAAAACAAGACCGTAACGCTGTCATACTTGCCCACAACTATCAGCCCGCTGAAATTCAGGACCTCGCTGATTTCTGCGGCGACTCCCTGGGCTTGAGCATAAAGGCAGCGGAAACTGATGCAGATGTAATCGTATTTTGCGGCGTGCAGTTTATGGCTGAGACCGCCGCCATTCTCTCCCCGGAAAAAACCGTCCTTTTACCGGACAAATCTGCCGGCTGTCCCCTCGCTGATATGATAACCGCAGAGCAGTTAAGTGAGTTAAAACAGCAGCATCCCGATGCATTGGTGGTCTGTTACGTAAATAGTTCCGCAGAAGTCAAGGCCGAGAGCGATTATTGCTGCACCAGCGCCAATGCCGTGGAGATAGTAAACTCTTTGCCGAAGGATAAGCCCATTATTTTTGTGCCGGACCAGCATCTCGGCCGGTTTGTCGCCGAAAGGACCGCCAGGGACCTTGTGCTCTGGCCGGGTTATTGCCATGTGCATGTGATGATAACCGAGGACGATATTAAAAACGCAAGAGCAAAGTACCCCGATGCGATTGTTATGGCGCATCCGGAATGTACCGAGCCGGTCAGGGAACTCGCCGATGAGATATTTAGTACCGGACAGATGCTCAAGTTTGCCGACAAAAGCACGGCAAAACGATTTATAGTGGCTACCGAGATAGGAATGCTGCATCCTTTGAAAAAGCAAAATCCGCACGCCGAATTTATTGCAGCGACGGACAGGGCGATTTGCCCGAATATGAAAAAGATTACTGTGGAAAAAATAGTGTGGGCCTTGGAAGATATGCAATACAAAGTCACCGTGCCACAGGATATAAGAACAAAAGCCCGGAAGGCAATTGATAGAATGGTAGAGATTTTACCCCGTTAGAAAGGATTAAAAAAGGTGGCGAAAGAGACTCAATATCATTTGGAAACGCTGGCCCTGCACGCCGGCCAGAAGGTTGATTCGGATACTTTAAGCAGGGCTGTCCCCATTTATCAAACCACCAGCTATGTATTTAAGGACACCGACCACGCAGCGAACCTGTTTGCACTCAAAGAGTTTGGAAATATCTATACGCGCTTGATGAACCCTACGAACGACGTATTGGAAAAGCGGCTGGCTGCCTTGGAAGGCGGCGTAGGCGGGCTGGCGTTCAGTTCAGGACAGTCGGCAATCTATGTCAGCATCTTTAACATTTGCGGTGCGGGAGGCCACATCGTATCTTCGAACTCCCTTTACGGCGGGACAGTCACCCTTTTTAGTCAAACTTTCCGAAAGCTGGGCATCGAAGTTACTTTCGTTGACCCCAAAGACCCGGAGAATTTTGCCAGAGCCATCAAGGACAATACCCGGCTGATTTATATAGAAAGCATCGGCAATCCCAAAAATGACATACTGCAATACGAAAAAATAGCCGACATTGCCCGCAAAAATGGTATGCCGGTAATTTGCGACAATACCGTTACCACGCCCATTCTCTTCAGGCCGATTGACTACGGCATTGACATTGTCGTTCATAGCTGCACAAAGTTCATCGGTGGACACGGCACGTGCATCGGCGGCGCCATTGTCGATTCGGGCAAATTCGACTGGACAAACGGACGCTACCCTGACCTCACCGAGCCGGACCCGAGTTATCACGGCGTAAAATACGTCGAGTCATTCGGCGAATTGGCATACATCATAAAGGCCCGGACCCAGTTCCTCCGCGATATGGGCAGTTGTATGTCACCCTTCAATGCATTCCTCTTTTTGCAGGGGCTCGAGACACTACATCTGCGTATGCCCAGACATTCGGAAAACGCACTGAAACTTTCGCAATGGCTCGAAAAGCAGGACACTGTCAACTGGGTTAATTATCCGGGACTAAAATCCCATCCCGATTACGAATTGGCCAAAAAATATCTGCCTAAGGGCCAGGGTTCCATTTTGGGTTTCGGTATCAAGGGCGGCAAGAAAGCCGGCGTTAAGTTTATAGAAAATGTTAAATTAGCCAGTCACCTTGCAAATATTGGCGACAGCAAAACTTTGGTGATTCACCCGGCCAGTACGACACATCAGCAATTGACCGAGGCCGAGCAGCTCGCAGCAGGTGTAACAGATGATTATGTTCGTATCTCCGTTGGCACAGAGCACATCGATGATATAATAGCCGACGTCGACCAAGCACTGACCACAAGTCAGAGGTAAGAAATATGTGGGAGTATTCGGACAAGCTTAAAGACCATTTTTTCAACCCGCGAAATGCCGGCGAAATAGAAGACCCGGACGGCATAGGCGAGGTCGGCTCCCTGGCCTGCGGTGATGCCTTGAAGCTCACCTTCAAACTCGATGAAAACGGGAAAATCTGCGATGCAAAGTTCAAAACCTTCGGCTGCGCAAGTGCAATCGCAACGTCCTCGGTCCTGACCGAGATGATAAAGGGAAAGACAATCGACGAAGCCGCTAAAGTAACCAACAGGGACATCGCAAATTACCTCGGCGGCCTGCCCGAACAGAAAATGCACTGCTCGGTTATGGGAAGAGAAGCGCTCGAGGCCGCAATCGAAAATTACCGGACCGGCGGCAAAAAAAAGCACGAGCTTAAAGGCAGGGTCGTGTGTAACTGCTTCGGCGTCACCGAGAATGAAATCGAAAGGGTAATACGCGAAAACAATCTGACAACAGTAGAAGATGTAACGAATTACTGCAAGGCCGGCGGTGGCTGCGGCGGGTGCAAGGGCGAAATCGAAAAGATAATAGAAAAACTCCAGGCAGATAAAGCAAAAGAAATACCCGCAAAAGTACCGCCTAAAGCCCCCAAACTAACCAATATTCAAAAAATACAATTAGTCCAGCAGACAATCAATGAGCAAATTCGCCCCACACTGCAAGCCGACGGCGGAGATATTGAGCTGATAGACGTTGAAGGAGATAAAGTTATCGTTGCGTTCAGAGGTATGTGTGCCCGGTGTAAATTGGCCGAATTCACAATGAAGGATGTGGTCGAAGCCAAACTGAGAGAATTCGTCTCTGATAAGCTTTTCGTTGAGGAGGACAAGGAGTCTGCAAACCAGCCCCACAATCATAGGCAATAAAATGAAGACCATATATTTTGACAACAATGCTACAACAAAAGATTGTAGGGTGGGCTTCAGCCCACCAAACCCGACTAAATAGGATGAAGACCATATATTTTGACAACAACGCTACAACAAAAGTCGCTGAGCAGGTGCTCGAAGAGATGAGGCCGTTGTTCTGCGAGATTTACGGCAATCCTTCGAGTATGCACACATTCGGCGGACAAATCGGACGAAAAATCCGTCACGCCCGCCGGCTCGTGGCCGCCTTGCTTAACTGCGACCCGGCCGAAATCGTATTTACAAGCTGCGGCACCGAGAGTGACAATGCCGCCATCAAAGGCACCTTGGCTGCGGTACCGAATAAGCGCAAAATTATAACTTCCAAAGTTGAGCATCCCGCTGTATTGACAGTCTGCCGCGAGCTGCAAAATCACGGCTATACGGTGGTAGAGTTGGCAGTGGACAGGAAGGGTCAGCTCGACTTGGCGGAACTGGAAAGACAAGTCGATGATGATGCCGCCCTCGTTACGATAAGGTACGCAAACAACGAGACCGGCGTCGTATTCCCTATTGACAAAATCGCCGAATTAGTTACCGGCAAAGGCGTCATATTCCACACAGACGCGGTACAGGCGGTTGGCAAGATACCGCTGGACCTCGCCAAAAGCAATATTGATTTGCTCAGTCTTTCAGGCCATA
>DAOVNI010000134.1 GCA_030630315.1 Phycisphaerae bacterium
GATTCTCGATGCTCATGATTGGTAATTCCCCTAAGGGTTTTCCGTTTCGCTCCAAGACTATTTACGAATGATGATTTTTGGCGTGTATCTGCTGATACGAAAACGTGCGGTTCTCCGCTAAATATCTGCCATCTCTATGGCGGTTTGTATTATACCAAATTTCAAAGAAAAGTCAACTAAAAAAGTGCTTTATAAGCACATAAATAGCGGTGCCTTAGGCACGTAAATAACAGGCGGCGGAAGACCCCAGTGAGATAACGCTTCGCTATCTCACTGGGCAAGCAGATTTCGCGGATTTTTAGAATTGGTTTGACGGGAAAAGAAAAAAGGCTGCAAGCAGTAAACTTACAGCCCTTTGGTTTAAATTCCGCTATTGTCTCCAGAACTAACGCTGGCCGTGCGGGACCGTAACCGTTGCGCTCGCAACAGCAACATTGCCGGAATCATCGGCCGCCTGATAAGTTATGGTGTAAATCCTGCCGCTTCCGGTTCCACTGCGTTCAGCCCTTAGATAGATAGAGCCATCATCACCTATTTGAATATCATCGGTTGTATGCCCGCTGCCTTTGGTTTCATCGCCTTCGTTCATCGTAATGCTTACCAGCGTCACCTCCGGCGAGTCATCGCAGATATCACTTGCCGTCCAGGAAAGCGTAATCAGGACCATCTTATGGTTCGCCGGCCAGAGCGTTGTTGGTATAACTGAGAGCGTAAAATCAGGCGGGGTGGTATCCTGAACAATAATCGTAACCTCATTGGTATCAAACGCACCGGCTTTATCGATTACCTCGAGGACGATAATATGTTCGCCGAGCGGCAGGTTGCAGTCTATAATCTCGCCGCTTCCAATGAAATCTTCAAAGTTCGGGTCACAAACATCGACCTTATACCAATCGAAATGGGCTATATCGTCATTCGTCCCCGGCGTCGAATCTGCATCACTCGAGCACGAACCATCCAGAGTAACTCTTGTTTCGAGACCAGTTGCTTCAATTGTCCTGTCACCACCCACGATACACGCAACAGGCGCAGTGTTAGGCGGGCCCAGTTTTATCAGATAAACATCGTCACTCCCTCCGCCATAGGAACTAGTCTCCCCTGCAACTATATATCCACCATCGCTGGTCTGCTGAACCGACCATCCGCAGTCGTAATCACTTCCACCAAAGGTCTTTTGCCAGATCATATTCCCGGCTGAATCTGTCTTTATCAGATAAACATCTTCCCTACCTGCGCCAAAGGATTCAGTTTCGCCTGCAATTATGTATCCATCATCGGTGGTCTGCTGAACCGAGAAGCCAAGTTCATCATTGCTTCCACCAAAGGCCTTTTGCCATTGCATATTTCCGGCCGAATCGGTCTTTATTAAATAAACATCACGATACGCTGGACCATACGAATCGGTGTAGCCGGTGATTATATATCCTCCATCGGTGGTCTGCTGAACCGACCAGCCGTGGTCGTAATCACTTCCCCCAAAGGTCTTTTGCCATTGCATATTTCCGGCTGAGTCGGTCTTTACCACATAAACATCTGACCTTCCTGCTCCATAGGACACAGTGTAGCCGGCAAGTATGTATCCTCCGTCTGTCGTCTGCTCAACAGACTGGGCCCAGTCCCAACTGCTTCCGCCAAAAGTCTTTTCCCATTCCACGTTTCCAGTCGAATCGGTCTTGATAAGATAACAATCCCCTGGGCCAAAGGGGCGAGTTTCGCCTGCAATTATGTATCCTCCGTCGGAGGTTTGCTGAACTGAATAGCCCCTTCCCCTAAGAGTCTTTTCCCATTCCACGTTCCCGGTTGAATCCGTCTTTATTAGATAGATATTCGACTTCCCTGGCCCAAAAGACTGGGTGGTACCGCATACTATGTATCCGGCATCGGTGGTCTGTTGAACCGAGAGCGCCCAGTCCCAACTGCTTCCACCAAACGTCCTTTGCCACTGCATATTTCCAGCTGAATTGGTCTTTATTAGATACACATCACCGCGCCCAGCCCCATAGGAATAAGTTATCCCGGCAATTATGTATCCCCCGTCGGAGGTCTGCTGAACTGAATAACCTGTGTCCGAACTGCTTCCTCCAAAGGTCTTTTGCCACTGCACTATGAGCCCGGCAGCAGCCGGGACATCCTGTAGGTAATCGTAATGATTGGCCCAGGATGACCCGTTATTTGCACCAATAGCATCCGCATCCGCGTAGATGGTTCCTCCCGCAGCAGTGGATACCATTAGCAGTAGAAACATTGACATTGCCAACCACACAGTCGGATTTTTTCCCTTTTTCATTTTTCGCTCCTTTCCAAATTTATGATAAATATATTATGACGGCACAGGCAACACGCCTATGGCCGATTTATGCAAGTTGAGTCCGTTTTGAGCCGGCTAAAGCAAACCTATAACTTTCGAAGGCAGGTTCGGTATGAAAGAGGCACAAATTATGATGACGAACAAGAATATTATGATAATTTTTTTAGCCTGCCTTTACTAAATACAATTTTACCACAAAGGCAATTGATTATGCAAGTTTTTTTCCAAATTTTACAATTTTTTTTACCCTCCATTCTTACCCGCCAGAACAAATTAGCCGTTCCTCAGTCAAAAACAGTGTATACTTGTGCCCGCGAAAGCTGGTATCTGCGTCTAAAAAATTCGTGTTAATTCGTGGCTAATAAAAACCCCCTGTCAGTCTGTGGAATGCGGGTTAAATACTTTCTCGGGTTATTTTTGCACCGACCGGATTGAGTCTTTCCTCGATTCTTTCGTAGCCCCGGTCAATGTGATAAACCCTGCTGACAACCGTAGTTCCATCGGCAGCCAGTCCAGCCAGGACCAGTGCCGCCGATGCCCGCAGGTCCGAAGCCATCACCGGAGCGGCTATCAGCTTCTTTACCCCTGCTACTATAACGGTCGGGCCTTCCTTGCGCAAATTCGCCGCCATTCGATTTAATTCGGCAACGTGCATAAATCTATCGGGAAATATCTTTTCGATTATGACGCTATTGCCCTCGGCAAGCGAAAAAAGGGCCATAAACTGGGCCTGCAAATCGGTGGGGAAGCCCGGATAGGGCTGCGTGGTAATATCAGCCGGCTTTATGGAACCGCTGCGGGCAACGACACAGCCGTCGCCGGCGGCATCGACCGTTACGCCGACGTTTCTCAACCTGTCAACGACGGCCATCATATCATCGAGCCGACAGTTGTGCAGCCGCAGCTCGCCTGCCGTTATAGCGGCGGCGACCATAAATGTTCCTGCCTCGATTCTATCCGGAATTACCTGATACTCGACCGGCTGCAACTGTTTGACCCCTTCAATAATCAGCCGGGGCGAGCCGATGCCGCTTATCTTCGCACCCATTTTATTAAGACAGTTTGCCAGGTCGGCTATTTCCGGCTCACAGGCAGCCGATTCGATAACGGTCCGACCCTTTGCCAGCGTTGCAGCCATCAGCACATTTGCGGTCCCGAGCACGGTTGAGCCGAACGGCCCACCCATAAAAATATCTTTGCCGGTCAAACCATTCGGCGCTTCGGCGATGATATATCCGTTTTCAAGATGGATTTGTGCGCCAAGCTCCCGCAGGCCCCTTATGTGAATGTTAATCGGCCTGTCGCCAATTGCACATCCGCCGGGCATTGAAACCTCCGCCCTGCCGCAACGGGCAAGCAGCGGGCCGAGTATGCAAATGCTGGCCCGCATCCTGCGGACAATTTCATAATCGCCCACCGGTTCATCAATTACCGTCGAATCTATGCACAAATCGCCGCTGCGGTTTCTGGTTGCCTTGCAGCCCAATTGGCCAAGCAGCTTGCGAAAGACGGAAATATCGGAAAGATGAGGCACAGCTTTAAGAACCGATTTGCCGGCGGCTAAAATAGCAGCGGCCATTATCGGCAGAGAGGCGTTTTTTGAGCCGTTTACCGTAACGGAGCCGGAAAGCTGAACGGGTCCTTTAATGTGAAATACGTCCATAATCTATTTCCCTTGAAAAGACTTAACTAATGTAATACAAGACGGCTTTGATTTCAAGGTTGCGAAAAAATATATAGCGATGAATGCCATTGAGATTATCAAAGAATTGGGCAGCATAATAACCGTAACAGACATTATCGTTTGTCTGCTGGGGCTGACATTATTTGTTGCCTGGCTGTTAAGAACATCTCTGGGCAGAAATGCTCTGGCCGATTCGATGCCTCGTCGAAATAATATGCCTTTTTACCTGCCCTTTATCCCGCTATCGATTTGGTTTGTGGCTGTTCCGCCTGCAATATTAATCACAAGAGAAGCCCTGCCCGACTTGCCGGATTGGCAAAGCGCCTTCGTTGACAAGCTTGTTCTCTGTATTGGCGCAATAGTAACAACGGGGGTAGTTATTTTTTTAGCCAGAGTTAGTTTTGCGCGGCGACTAAAGGGATTCGGCCTGGACGCAAAAACAATTGTCAAAGATTTTTTCGCCGGCGCGGCGAATCTGCTCGCTGTCTGGCCGCTTGTGATGGCTATGATTATACTGACGACATCCCTTGGCAAACTTATCCGGGGGCAGGATTATCAGATACAACAACACGAAGAGCTCAAACTAATAACTGCATACCCGCAAATGCCGCTTAGAATATTGATTATCGTTATTGCTGTTGTGATAGCACCTGTGCTTGAAGAGGTGCTCTTTCGCGGACTGTTTCAATCAATGCTGCGCGGGGTAGCGAAAAACGCGTGGACGGCAATTATTTTAATTTCAGTCCTTTTTGCATTGCTGCATCCGTGGACGCATTGGCCGGCCTTATTTGCGCTTTCGATGTGCCTGGGTTATGCGTATGAAAAGAGCGGCTCTTTGCTTCGGCCCATCTTTATCCACTCGCTTTTTAACGCAATCACCATAATAGCAGTCTTATATAGCGTATAGGAAAAGAAAAAAGCCACAGAGCACATAGAGGCCCGTAAGACTAACGGCTAACCCCCGTTAGAAATTCACAATGGGCTAAGACTATAGGATGAAAAGCGAAGATTTCTAACGGGGCTAACGTGAAATTTAGCTCTTTCTCCGGCTTTGATTTGCAGGGACCGGTCAAACTGATGTTGGCCAAACCTACGCAGAATAAATTTCGACAGGGCCAATTCGCCATACAACACCGACAGCTCAACTTGAAAACCGCTCTTTGCGCGTTTAAGAGAACAGCTTCCCCACGCATAACCATTCGACCAGAAGAATGTGCCGTCCTGGGCAGCAAAGGTCATTGATTCTTCGACGCCGGAATAACTAAATCCGGTCAGCGC
>DAOVNI010000289.1 GCA_030630315.1 Phycisphaerae bacterium
AAGAAGCGATGAGCTCAGGAAAATGATTGATATCCAGAGGGATAATGACGTGCTGGTTAAGGCCGACCACGACAAGGGCGGCGCAGCGCTGAAAAAGCATACGGTCGAGGAAACCCTTGCGACTGACCCGCAACTGGCGGTTGGCGTTCTGGCCGTTAAGAGCAAGTTGATTCAAGCCGGCGCTCTGGTTTCGAATGTAAATTGACTTTCAGTTAAAGGGATGTGCGGATTTGACAAACCCGGAAGATACAGTAAGAGATTCTTCGCGGAGCGGGCCCTCGGGCGAAGCGAAGGGATCAGAACGGCAGGGCCGATTTGAACGGCAAAGGCAAGAGAAGCTGTCTCGGATTAAGCAATTAGGCATTGACCCTTACGGCGGCAGATATGAGGGGTCCGAGCGTGCCTGCGATATCAAGAGCAGATTTAAGGATGGCGATGAGAAGCAGCGTGCCAGATGTGCCGGCAGGATTGTGCTGCTGAGGGACATCGGGAAGCTGATATTTATTACTCTGCGGGACTGGAGCGGGACCATCCAGGTGGGGTTGAGCAAAAATCTGCTGGGTTCCGGTGCGTCGGGATGGCCCCTTGCGAAGCTGCTTGAGCTTGGCGATATAATCGGCGCCTCCGGTCAATTGGGTAAGACCAAAACCGGTGAGATTACCGTATGGGCTGATAGTGTTTCGCTTTTGAGCAAATGTTTGCGTCAGCCGCCGGAGAAGTTTCACGGTCTGTCAGATATTGACCTTCGTTATCGGCACCGGTTTGTGGATTTGTGGGCCAATCCTGAAGTGATGGAGCGGTTTAAGAAGCGCAGCGCCATCATCGCTACGATTCGTGAATTTCTGCACGGTCGTGGTTTTCTGGAAGTTGAGACGCCGATGATGCAACGAAAAGCCGGCGGGGCTGCGGCAAAGCCGTTTGTAACGTATCATAATAGTCTGGGTCTGGATTTGTTTTTGCGGATTGCGCCGGAGCTGTTTCTGAAAAGACTGCTGGTCGGGGGGATGGAAAAGGTCTTTGAAATAAACCGAAATTTCCGCAACGAAGGCCTGAGCAGGCAGCACAACCCGGAATTTACGATGCTGGAATTGTATCAGGCCTACGCCGATTACAATGTGATGATGGATTTGACCGAGGAGATTATCTCTCTGCTGGTGGAAAAATACTGTGGCGACACGCGGGTCCAATTCGGTGATGTGGCAGTCGATTATACTCGACCCTGGCGTCGGGCGCGATATGCGGAGCTGTTAAAAGAACACAGCGGCTGCGATATTGAAGATATAGAAGCAGTGAGGATGAGAGCGGCCGGACTTGGGTTGGATGAAGAGGATATGGACGATGTGGTGGTTACCAATGAGGTGTTTAATGCCACCGTTGAGGACAATCTCATCAACCCGACGTTTGTGATGGATTATCCGGCGGCGCTGTGTCCGTTGACCAGGCGCAAAAAAGACGAGCCGAAATATGCCGAGCGTTTTGAGCTGTATGTAGCCGGGATGGAGCTGGCCAACGCCTATACGGAGTTGAACGACCCGGCCGTTCAGGAGGAGAACTTCAAAATCCAACTTCGGGGGCAGGAAGAATCGATGGCGAGGATGGATAAAGATTTTATAACGGCGTTGAAGTATGGTATGCCGCCGGCAGGGGGGTTGGGTATTGGAATTGACAGGTTGGTAATGGTCTTGACCGGCGCTACGAGTATTCGTGACGTGGTGCTGTTCCCGCTGCTAAAACCTACCACAGGCTAAGTCGATTGGACTTGTGATGTTGAAATTATTTTTGTGGCTGCGATACCTGCGTAAGAAAAAAATTGTATTTTTAAGCATTGCGGCAGTTGCTCTTTCTGTGTCGCTATTGATAGTCGTTGCGAGTCTGTTTACCGGTTTTATCAATGTGTTCGAGCAGAGCGCAGTTGAGACAATAGGTGACGTTGTTCTTGCCCCGCCGATTAAATTTGCAAAATACCCATTGTTTATCGAACGCCTGGAGCAAACAAGTGCGGTAAGTGCGGCCACGGCGACGCTATCGGCTCAAGGGCTGTTACATCTGCCTGAAGGCAATGTTCGTATGGTGAGCATTTGGGGTATCGAGCCGGGACGGCGAGCGAAGGTAACGGGTTTTAAGCGGTCTTTGCTTAAACAGAAGGAGTCGCCCGGCGAACCATCTTTTAAGGTCAGTGGTTTTCCAGAAAGCATCGGAGGATTTGTGGGGGTCGGCGTGGTGGCGGCGCCCGACGAAAAGACGGATGAGTATGATTTCGAGGCGGTTGAGAAGATGGTCGGCCAACGTGTTGTTCTTACTACAGGGACGGTTATCGAGAATTCCAAGCAAGAGGGAACAGGAGGAGCAGGGGGCCGATTTAAGAGAAAGATTGTGCCATTTAGAATTGCAGATATCGTTTTCACGGGGGTATATTATGTTGATAAGATATTTATTTACCTTCCTATAGAAGAAGTGCAAAAAACTTTATACCCGAATGAAGACGGCCAAGTTGCCGACCAGATTCAAATTAAACTCGCCGGTGACGTAGGGGCGGATTTGGCAAAGGCGCAGATTCGGGGGGTATGGAAGGTATTCGCCGCTGAGCAGCTTGGCTGGGGTCCATATCTTATAAGAGAAACCTCTATCAAGACGGCTAAACAGATGCAAAGCCAGTATGTGGCTGAACTGCGGAAGCAAATGGGAGTTCTGTTATTGATA
>DAOVNI010000159.1 GCA_030630315.1 Phycisphaerae bacterium
AAGCCGATGGACAAGAACGCCCTGCAGCGAGATATGCAGCCTAAGGTCACGCGTGACGGTCGCCCGGTGCGTACCGGTGAGGGCGTGATGCCCGGCCCGGCCGATACCTACATCGCCTATGGCAGACCGTGGGCAAATGCCTCGGATACCCCTTTCCGTCTCTACAAACACTGGGTTCACGAGGGCGGCATCGCCACGCCGCTGATTGTCCACTGGCCGAGGCGCATTAAGGCCCGTAGCGGGCTGCGTCACCAGCCGGGGCACTTGATAGACATTATGGCCACGTGCATCGACGTTGCCGGCACAAAGTACCCCTCTAACTACAACAGCCACAAGATAATTCCGTTGGAAGGCAAAAGTCTTGTTCCTGCCTTTGCTGACAACCCTATCAAACGCGAAGCGATTTACTGGGAGCACGAGGGCAACCGTGCAATCCGCGTCGGCAAGTGGAAGCTGGTCGCCAAAGGCAAAAAAGGGCCGTGGGAGTTGTACGACCTTGACGCAGACCGGACCGAGACCGACAACCTGGCGGCAGTGCATCCCGACCGTGTGAAACAGATGACCGCAATGTGGCAGCGCTGGGCCGAGCGCGCCAATGTCCTGCCGTGGCCGTGAAAATGAGGTAAAGAAATGAATAGTATGTTGACCCGTCGTGACTTTTTGAAAGCCGTAGGTATGGGAACGGCAGCGCTGGCGACGCCGGGGTGCTTGTTTGCCGCCCGGAAAGGGGTTGCCGGCGGGAAGAAAGCCAACGTTCTCTTTATCGCCGTGGACGACCTGCGTCCGCAGCTTGGTTGCTACGGACATAAACAAATGCTCTCTCCCAATATAGATGGTCTGGCTGCGGATGGTGTTATTTTCCTGCGTTCCTATTGCCAGGTCCCTGTCTGCGGTGCTTCACGTGCCAGTCTTCTCACGGGAGTACGCCCCACTCGTGATAGATTTATTAGTTACAATGTATGGGCGGAGAAGGACCTGCCGGGTGCGCTGAGTCTTCCGAAGCACTTCAAAAACAACGGATACCACACCATATCAAACGGCAAAGTTTTTCACCATTCAAACGATTGTAGGGATGGCTGGAGTGAGAATCCCTGGCGTCCGAAAGGCACCTGGAGGAACTACCTGCTGGAGAAAAACAAAGCCATCGCTAAGAAAAACTCGCGCGGCAAAGGGCCTGCTTTCGAGTCTGCTGATGTCTCCGACAACGCATATTTTGATGGAATGATTGCGGACAAGACGATTTCAGACCTTCGCCGTCTCAAGGATACGGACAGGCCATTTTTCCTTGCGCTCGGCTTTCTAAAACCTCATTTGCCTTTCAACGCTCCTGAGAAATACTGGGACTTCTACAAAAGAGAAGAGATTGACCTTGCCGACAATCCTTTCAGACCCAGAGGCGCCCCTGACGCAGCTTTGCACAACTGGGGCGAATTGCGGGCCTATACAGGTATTCCCAGGAAAGGGCCTTTACCGGATGATTTGGCTCGCACGCTCATCCACGGCTATTATGCTTGCGTCAGCTATACTGATGCGCAGATAGGCAAGGTGTTGGCCGAGCTTGACCGCCTGGGCCTGCGGGACAACACAATCGTGGTGCTCTGGGGCGACCACGGCTGGAATTTAGGTGAACACGGCTTGTGGTGTAAACACTGTAACTTCGAAACATCTTTACATTCGCCGTTAATTGTAACTGCTCCGGGCATAAAAGGGGGCACCAGGATCAATGCTCTGACCGAATATTTAGATATTTATCCATCCCTTTGCCAATTGTGTAATCTACCCCTGCCTGCTCATCTGCAGGGCAGAAGTTTTGTGCCGCTTATGAAAAGGCCGGAGCGTCTCTGGAAAAAAGCAGTCTTCAGCCGATATTATAATGGCGACTCAGTCAAGACCGACCGGTATCGCTACACAGAGTGGCGCAGAAAGAATGGCGAAGTGTACGCACGAATGCTGTACGACCATAATGTTGACTGGGTGGAGAACGTAAATATATCCGAGAGGCCGGAGAACAAAGAGCTGGTCAAGAAATTGAGCAAAATGCTTCAAGAAATAAGAAGGTGATGCAGCCGTTTACTCTTTTAATCAAGCCATCCGGCTCAGATTGCAACGTTGATTGCAAATACTGTTTTTACAAGCATAGAGCGCCCGAAGTCGGCCGGGGCAGGCAGCGAATGAGCGACGAAGTGCTCGAAAGGCTCATCAAAGACTATATGCAGCTGCGTTTTTCGCTGGCCGGCTTTGCCTGGCAGGGCGGTGAACCAACGCTGATGGGCCTGGATTTTTACAAAAAAGTGGTGGAATTGCAAAAAAAATACGGCAGTCCCGGCCAGGAGGTAGGAAACTCCCTGCAAACCAACGCAATCTTGCTTAATGACGAGTGGTGCCGGTTTTTACACGATAGTAAGTTTCTTGTCGGCATCAGTATCGACGGCCCAAAAGAATTACACGACTACTATCGCCTCGACCATTCCGGCTCAGGCACCTTTGATAAGGTAATGAGGGCCATTCAAACCTGCAAAAAATACAAGGTTGAATTCAATACCCTAACGCTGTTAAACAATAAAAATGCGGAACATTCGGACAGGTTATTTGATTTTTTCATCGAAAATGGTGTGAGGTTTCTGCAGTTTATCCCCTGTGTCGAGACAGACCCGGCCACAGGTAAGATTGCGGATTTCTCAATTACGCCGCAGCAGTACGGCGAATTTCAGTGCAGGATATTTGACCGCTGGTACGACCACGGGCCGCAAAATTTAAGCATTCGCGACTTTGATTCGATACTGTCCTATTGTGTTCACGGCAAACATACGATTTGTACATTTGACAAACAATGCAGTCAGTATATTGTTATCGAGCATACCGGCGATGCCTTCACCTGTGATTTTTTCGTCGAGCCGAAGTGGCGGTTAGGCAATATTTTTGAAACGCCGATAGAGAAACTCGCCGCCGGCAGTAAAAAACGTGCCTTTGGCCGGGCCAAGCAAAATCTTTGCAACAAATGCCTTGTCTGCAGACACCTTGCCGTCTGTCGCGGCGGCTGTATGAAGGACAGGGTCCCCGCAGTCTATCATTCTGAGCGAAGCGAAGAATCTCTCCTTAGCTCTGACAAAGACAACTTCAGCCGGGAAAGCTATTTCTGCGAAAGCTACAAGCGCTTCTTCGATTACGCAATGCCGAGGTTTATGCAGATAGCCGCCGCCATTAGCGCCGGCTCGCCTGTCAAAACCCAGCCCTTCGTATAAATGGACGGGTTACTCGAGCGGCTCGATATAAATATTGCGGTACTCAATCGGCGTCCCTTCGCTCTGCAGGCAAATCTTACCCGACTTATCCGAGCACCTGGTCCCTACGTTCTGCAAGACACCATTCACCAGAACTACTACCCAGTCGTCTTTGCAGATGATGTCGTACGCGTTCCATTGGCCCAGCGGCTTTTCGCTGCTCTTTTTCAGCTTTATGGTCCTGCGTCCGCGGACGCGTTTGCCTTTCTTGGCGTGCTCTTTTATCTCAATACCGCCGATGACCCAGAAGTCGCCCGCGTTGCCCGAATGCAGCTGGCATTCGAGACTCTTAGGCCAGACCTTGTCGAGACCGCTCATGTGAACAAGGGCGCCGTTATTGCCGCCGTTTCCGGGCCAGCGCCACTCCACGTGAAAGAGGTAGTTGGCGTAGTCTGCCTCGGTGCGCATATAGCCCGCCGGCCGCCCCGTACAGCGAATAACGCCGTCCTTGACCGACCACGTCTTTGTAACGTCATGGTCCGGATCACGCACAAAAAGCTTCCAGCCGGTGAAGTCCTTGCTGTTCCAGAGGACGGTTTTCTTTTTCGGGACGATTGGCTCTTTCTGCTTTTCCGGGACCACTGTGGTTGCGGCCAGCAGCGCCGTCGCCACGACCAGTACCACGATTGTGACAGCATAGCGTTTCATAAAATTCTCCTTCCGTTTCAATAAATTATTTTTGTTTCGGACCAGTTTCGTCCTGCCGGCGATAACCACCGGCCACTCATTATCGTTACATAGCTGACTTGCCGCCTTTATCTATCACTCTGATTACATCTGTGCCCTCGAAGACCGTTCCGTCCGTCAGCGAAGGTGCTCGAGACCAATAACAGCGAAACAGTGAACAAAATTGTCCTTTTCATATTCTTTTTTTCCTTATCATCCCGAATTTTCTTCTTCGCCGGTGCCTCGCTTCACAGAAACTAAAGTCTTGTGTCCGATATTATAATAGAAATCGGCTCGAAGTGCAATTATAAAGCCCTTATACGCTCCTTATTGTGGTTACTTGAAGCGGTTTTTTATTGACAGAAAGGGTATTTTTGTGTAGTATGTAATCTTGAGGGACGAATATTTATAACGACCCGTGGTTTTTTGGCTTAGCGAAAAGCCGCTGGAGTAAGGTATATTGGAGGTAAGGGCCGGCCAGGTTGATTTCTGTGTGTTTTGGCAGCCCAGCCTGATTTTGTGATAAAACAAACGGGTTTTTTGGAGATATTTCGATGTTTAACGGAAAAATCGTTGCAGCAATTTTAGCGGTAGGACTTTTATTAGTCAGTGCCGGTTTTGGCCAGACCCTCGAGGAGAACTGGAACGACTTTTTGCATTACACAAAGATTGGCCGACTCGATTTAGCCAGGGGCTACGCACAGGTTATTCTCGATAGTAACCC
>DAOVNI010000205.1 GCA_030630315.1 Phycisphaerae bacterium
CAGCGCAAATACCAAACCGCGTCCCATTGTAGTAAGATTCTATAATCCAGCGGATTGTCGGCAGAAGCTGCTGCGTGAAAGTTTTTGAATCACCCGTAGCATTTAAGTATTGAAAAGCTGCGTTGATAAACCAGAGAGAAGCATCGACACTGTTAAAGTAGGCGGTGTCACCGCGGTCATCGAAGCGATTTGGAATCATACCCTCATCCGCCGCATGGGCAAAGCTGGTCAAAACCGACTTTGCCTCGTCGAACCTGCCGGTCGAGAGCAGTAAACCCGGCAAGGCTACAAAAGTGTCTCTACCCCAGTCTGCAAACCATGGAAAGCCGGCTAAAATAGCGGTCCTGTGTGTGTGGTCTGTTTGACGCTTTGCAATAAACTGGTCGGCAGCTAAACAAAGTATCTCGTATTGCGCATCCCGTATTGCGTATTGCGTTCCCGCTTTCGCGGAGACAGCCCTGCTTGTCGCCGGCAGGGGTCGCTTTTGACCCTTCGCTTTAGGTTTTACGCTTTCCGCTTTCCGTTTTACGCCTTCCTGGTGCCTGCGCAAATCTTTGCAAACCGCGTCAATATCGGCATTTATTAACTGCTCAGACTTGCAGCCCGCCCAGGACGGGCTCAAGTTTGCCCAGAAAACGATTTTGGCAGGTGTTTCTATCCGGCACTTAAAAAAACCGGGCGTCCACAAATCTTCGGTAAAATCCTGGCCCCTTTGTTTATCATTACGATATACGAAACTAAACCACCATTGCTCATCCTTTTCGAAGTTCGCGGCCGGACAGCTTAAAAACAACCCACAACTGTCCGGTGTATCATGGCGAACCAGCAAACTATGCCCCAGCCAGGTCGAACATAACGGAGCGTAAGATTTCTGCAGCGTGTGGAAATCCCTCAAGCCAATAAATGGGCGCAAAACGAATTCCAGCGGCTCTTCAATACTCACAAAATCATACACCAGCGCAACCGTATCCGTATCGCGGAGAAGATATACGGATTTAGTCAGTTCGAGTTTGTCCAGCTCATAATCAAAATGCAGCCCGGTATCCCGACGGAATTGCACAAGATGCGTGAAACCTTCCGGTGCGAATTTGTCACTGAATTCAAAGGTTGAAAGGTTAAAAACCTTTCCTTTAGATATCACCATCTCCAGGCATTTGGCCAGCGCCATTATCCTGTTGGCCGGCGGGTTAAGCGAGCCGATGAGCAGGCCGTGATACCCTCTGGTATTGCAGCCGACAATCGTTGATGATGCGTAGCCACCACGTTCATTAGTTAACAGCCATTCTTTGGTCAGTAAATTCTCAACATTTTTCTCACCGGTTAATATGGACACAATTGCTGCATCGTTAGCTTTTTGCAATGCCAACACAATTTTACTCCCAAAGAAAAAATGGAAGACAGGAAAAGAAAAACTAAACGCTAAACGCTACGCGCTGCCCGGAACAGCGCCTGTGGAGATTATCCAGTACATTCATAAAGTTTATATAAGAGTCGTAAGGTGAGTCATAGGGATTAAAGTATTTATGTACATCACCGTCGGCAAAGTATTTTGTGCACATATAATAAAAATGGTCTGATGCCTGCAGTTTTCGCCAGTCTGCGATAATTTTTTCGTTGCCGGTTTTCTTGATTTTCTTTTCGAGCCGATAAAGCTCATGAATGGCGTTGGATTGCATTGCGTTTCCGAGCCAGGCTGAGAGGTCCCTCTCGGTATCGGCCCAGCTTATCAGATGCGGCACGTCAACCGTGTCGACGGGCTCATAGGATTGAGCTATCTCGCCGGGGGTTTTGAAGTCGTTGTCCGGATGCTTCAGAATCTCATCCGGCAGATGCCGCATAAAATCGAATATGCCTGTATCCTTCCATTGGTGTTCGCCGAACGTCTCATAATCCAGAAACAGGTTGACTATGTTGCCGTTACCGTTAACGTCACTTATCCATCGGGCGAATTTATCTGCTGTCAAAGGCCATTCCGCCCAATCACGGTTGGAAAATCTAAAGGCAATATCGTCGCTGAGAGAATAGTTTTTCAGCAGGAGCTTTAGCTTGCTGCAGCCTTCGGGGCGGTAGACAAAATTGGGATTTCGCAAGCCCAGGATGTGGTCTGCCCCCTCGGTCATTATTGCATCGAAGCTGCCCATTGACTCAATAAGGACAGCCAAATCGTTATTGTATATCAGCTCCGTATTTCTAAATACCCGCGGCTTTTGACCAAAAAGATAGTCAATAGTTTCGATGTGTTTGTTCACCTGCTCTATAAATTCATCGCGCGAGTATAAGAAACTCAAGCTGTGATAGTATGTCTCAGCCAGAAACTCCACGCAGCCGGTTTCCGCAAGGGCATCAAAAGTGCTCATAACTTCCGGCGAAAAGGAAAGAAGCTGCTCCAGCAGCACGCCGGTTATACTGTATGCTATCCTGAATCTACCCTCAAATCGCCGTATTATATCCAGAAGCAATCGATTCGCCGGAAGGTAGCATTTATTTGCCACCTTCCTGCAGACGGAGGCATTCTTATAATCGTCAAAATATTGGTCGTTTTTGTCAAATACCGTATAGTGCCTCAATCGCACGGGCTGATGCACTTGAAAATAGAAACATACCGAAGCCATATTAAAATTCAAATTGCAAAATGCAAATATCAAAATGATATTGCAAAATGCAAAATTTTCCTCCCCTTGTTTTTGAATTTTTATTTGTCATTTTGATTTTTAATTTTTAATTTTTGATTTGTAAATCAAACCGCAACCAGTGCCTCTTCATAAATCTTCGCACACTTCCGCGCGCTGTCTTTCCATCGTAGTCTTCTCACCTCAAAACCGCCGTAATTTCGCAGCATTACCTCCAACGGCGGATGCTTCAGTACCGCTACAACCTTGTTGGCAATCTCGTTGACATCCCAGAAGTCCACTTTCAGAGCGTGCTTCAAAACTTCCGATACACCACTTTGCTTGCTTATTATGACGGGCACATCGTTTTCCAACGCCTCCAGAGGCGCAATCCCAAACGGTTCTGACACCGAAGGCATCACATATAAATCAGCCATTTTATATATTTTCCGGACGTCTTCGCCGCACAAAAAGCCGGTGAAGAGCACCTTGTGTCCGATGCCGAGTTCTGCCGCCATTTCAACCGCCCGGTGCATCATATCGCCGGCCCCGGCCATAACAAACTTGACATTATCCATCACCTCAAGGACTTTCCTGGCCGCCTGGAGGAAGTACTCCGGGCCTTTTTGCATAGTAATTCGGCCTAAGAACAAAACAATCTTCTCGTCTTTATCGATACCGGTTTCGGCCAAAGACCAATCACCGTTGCCTTCCACGCCGTTATGCACCACTTCAACTTTTTCACCGCTAATGCCGTATCGACTGATTATAGTATTGCGGGTAAAATAGCTAACCGCGATTACCTTATCAGCCGTGTGCAGACCCTCCCGCTCGATGTCATAAATCATCTGGTTGATATTCTCGCCGCTGCGGTCGAATTCTGTCGAATGCACGTGCACAATCAGCGTTTTTCCGCTCATTGCCGACACCGCAATTCCCGCAGGATAGGTCATCCAGTCGTGGGCGTGAACAACGTCAAACTGCTCATTTCCAGCTAATTGGGCCGCAACCGCAGCATAACGCTGGACCTCGGCGTACATATTGCTGCCGTAGTCTATTCCGCCGAAGGCAACGCCGTCCGTGCCGACGCTGCCGCCCTGTTTCTGTCTCAATTTTTCTTCGATTCGCCGCTGGTAAACACCGGGGGTCGAATACGGCTGTAACGGCGAGTTAATAGTGCGAAATGCCACATTCTTTAGCTCACTGAATTTCAATGTGCCCGCGAACATCTGGGAATCAGGGCTTAGCAGCTTCACGTGGGTAGCATATTTGCTATCGGCCATTTTCGGCAGAACAAAGGTTACTTTTATGCCAAGCTGGCCCA
>DAOVNI010000248.1 GCA_030630315.1 Phycisphaerae bacterium
CTAAGATTGTGTTTGCAGCCCAAATTATCTGGTCCGCCCCGGGCGGACTGTGCTTATCGTGGCCGATTATTCCTGTGCACTCGTTGTCGTCGTTGGTGAGCAAATCGATGGTGTAAAAGTTTTCTACTATCTTTATATTCGGATTTTGCCTGACTTTTTTTATGAGGGCTTCGGCGATTATCCGACCTGTTTCATCGCCGTGGGCGTGGGCAACACGAGCGTGTGTGTGGCCGCCTTCGAGCGTAGTGGCGATATGGCCGTCGGTTTGGTCAAACTCAGCGCCCCAGCAAAGCAGTTGCTCTATCAGTTCAGGCCCCTGCCGAATGACAAGGTCAACTATGCCTTGGTCGCATAGCCCGCAACCGGTGTTAAGTGTATCGGTTATGTGTGATTCAAAGGTGTCTGCTTTATCAAGGACCGAGGCAATCCCGCCCTGGGCCTTCCACGTGTTACTGTCTTCCAAACTACCCTTGCAAACGATGATGACGTTGAGGTGCTTGCTTGCTTCGATAGCGGCGCGAAGACCTGCGATGCCGGCTCCTATCACCAGGCAATCGGTAAAGAGCTGGTGCGTTGAGGTAGAGTCGATATTTACCAGATAACGTCTAAATTCAGGCTGACCGGTCATAAACTCAGTACCTTATTTAGAGACTTATAGTCTTGAGCCATTCTTTAGTATGATACCTGAATATGGGGTTTTTGGAAACCACCAATTTTCGTGGTTCGTGGCCTGGGTCACGGGGCACGAACCACGATTTACCGATGGGCCAATTTTGACCAGTCGCAGTCCATCAAAGACCCGACGATAAATTCTCCCAGATTCGGTGCTTCGATGTCAACAGTTTCATCGAAAGGCACGACCGAAAGGATATTTACACCGCCGCATTGGCTTATTACCTCCTCAGCGGTGTCTTCGGCTACTGTTGCTTCGGTGGCATCGTAGCCGTTAATGACCACGCCGGCGATTTTCAGCTCCGCAGCCCGGATGCAGTCAATCGTCATAAGTGTGTGGTTTACCGTTCCCGGATTCAGGCGGGCAACTATCACTACAGGCAGAG
Source organism: Phycisphaerae bacterium (assembly GCA_030630315.1). Taxonomy (GTDB): domain Bacteria; phylum Planctomycetota; class Phycisphaerae; order Sedimentisphaerales; family Anaerobacaceae; genus JAUVYQ01. The sequence continues at coordinate 1,059 of DAOVNI010000248.1, forward strand.
CGAATTCGACTGCCAAATCCAGGAGGTCAAATTCCATTGTTAAAGGCACGCGCACACCGCCGATGCCTTCGACGATAATTGTGTCATTGTTTTCGCATATTTGTTTGTAAGCGGTTGCGATTCTGTCAAAATCTATAGGATTTCTTTCACGAGCGGTGCTTACAATAGGCAATGCGGCGGTGAGGTAACTGACGGGAGTTATTGTGGAAAGGGGCAGCTCGCTGTTTGCACAATAGGAAAGGAACTCGGTATCGTTGCTTATCAAGCCGTCCCAACTGCGTTTGCAGCCGGTGGCAATCGGTTTGAATACGCCGACTTTCTGGCCATTATCAGTTAAAATTTTAGCGATGGCGCCGGCTATTAATGTTTTGCCTGCACCGGCATCGGTGCCGGCTACAAAAAGCCCTGCCTTTTTGGGTAAGTTCAGATTAATCGGCATTTAGCTTTTATCCGTTAGCCCTTATTTGGAGCGATACTGTTCGGCCCTGTTTCATTAGGTTCAATACAATCAGGGTTCGTTGGGGTCTTTGGTTTTTTTGCGACTATAGACGATGGCATCGGAAAAAACTCTGCTGTCATCTGCGTACTTGAGTACGAATGCCTGAAGCTCCTTCGTCGATGCCGTTAAAATGAGTTTATCGTCGGCTAATTCATATTTGACGGCATTGGGGTCTTCCTTGAGCAGTTTCTCCATTTCATCGTCGTCCGTTAATCGCATCTTCAGCTGAGGCTCAATGGATTCAATTTTTATAAATGTATGAACAGGTAGGAAGAATAACATATTATATTCCCACTCTGGCTCGTTTGAGCCTTGTTCGCCTGGGAATTTGCTTGGGTAAACGTCCAGAAAGAGTCTATTCTCCAGCTTCACCAAATGTACGACAAACAAGCCTTTTTTGCCCTTATCGTCACAAAAAACCAGTTCATATACTTTTTTTGATTCGTCAGGATGCTTAAATTCCCAGGTGCCGTTAGCGTCATCTACCCAGGTGCCGAGTAACTTCTCTTCGAAAACAAGGGCTTCTTCAGTGAAAAGTGGATGGAGCGACATAACAGGGATGCAGCCGCCCAAAAGCACAGCTAACAGGTAGAAAAGAAACTTTTTGGTCTTCATTTTTGGGTCTCCTTAAAAATTTTCAAATTCACTTATTTGCTGCGTCAAGCTGGCATTTTACCATTTCACGGCGTAATAGCAATGAACTTAGTCCTGGTGAAAGATTTGGTTTGCAAAACCGCCGTTAAAAGACGATTATTAAAGCTATGCACAGCCAGCAGGACAAAGATAGATTTGCCAGGGCTTGCCAGCAGATGGTCAGAGGAGACCTGATGGGGCGGGATATAACGAATCCGGACGTGTTAAGAGTGATGGGTGAAATTCGGCGGGAAGAATTTGTGCCCCAGGCGTATCAGTCGCAGGCTTATGCCGACGGCCCGCTGCCTATCGGGATGGGCCAGACCATTTCTCAGCCGTATATCGTTGCCCTGATGACTCAGGAACTGCGGGTCAATCGTGATTGTGAGGTTCTGGAGATTGGAACGGGCAGCGGATATCAGACTGCTGTCCTGAGCAAGCTGGTAAAAAAAGTCTATACCATAGAAAGATTCGGTCAGTTGTCTGAATCGGCTCAGGCGGTTTTAGGCAGATTGGGCATTAGCAATGTTGAATTCTATATTGGTGATGGCAGTTGCGGCTGGCCCCGGCAAAGGTGGGACCCTATTTTGCAACGTATGGCAAAATGGGAACCTTGCTTTGACAGGATTATGATTACCGCAGCGGTGCCGAAGGTGCCGCTGCCTCTAATAGAGCAGTTTACAGAAGGCGGCTTTATAGTTGCTCCGGTTGGCTTGTCAGGAGTGCAGGAGCTGGTCGTCTGCGAAAAAAAAGCGGCACACATTACCAAAAGATTAATCTGTGACGTTCGGTTTGTTAAACTGCTCGGCGAGTATGGTTTTGAGGAGTGATAGAAATTATGAATTTAGAAGAGGGCTTTCGAAGAATCGGCATAGGAATATTATGGGTGGCGCTTTTGAACGGGATAATAGCAGCAATCTTCACAGGTAGCCTGTTGGCAGGGGTGTTGGTTGCGGCAGGCAATGTAGTGGTCCTATA
>DAOVNI010000032.1 GCA_030630315.1 Phycisphaerae bacterium
AAAATTCAAAAGTATAGAGATGACATTGTTGCATTTAGGGCGAAAGTAAGTCCAAAGCCGGTCGATAGGATTTCACAGAACAAAAGGGGCTTTACGGAAATGACTGTGGATTGTTTATATGAGACTTACTACTCTGCGAAGGAGAGCTACGTAGCACGAGATTTTCCACGGCTACTTGCCTTTTTCTTTAGGGACAGTGTAAGTACAGGAGGAGCGCCAATTTCACCTGTTCTGCATTAGTTACGGGACAGGTAATCGAATCTTGCCTTGCAGAGTATAATATGCCTTATTTGGCTTGGCAATAACGTGGTGTTTGCCGTCCCAATGAATCTCTGTCGCTGAAACCATATGAAGCCGGGCGGCTTCTTTCTTTCTAAATTCTTCAGGTAGCTCTGGCTTTACGAAATTGCCGACAATTACAGGCGCCTCAAATATCTTTGGATTTTCAATCCCGGCACTTATATTAACTCTTACGATATGGGTCTGTTTTTGGTGAGTGCACAGGAAAACAATGTCGTTTGCATCTGCAGACCATAAGAAAGGTGAACTGAGGTTATACCAGTTAGGATTTTGTAGCTGCTCTTCGACCAACACATACGCTCTGGCCTTAACGTATGGTTCAGGGTAGATAGGTAACCCCACCTGTTCCTTGGGCCAAGCCGTATAGCCTACAACAGCCACACGGTTCTCCACTGGTGGCTTTCGCATATCATATACAAGGACAACAGTGGCTCGAGTAGGGGGTAAGCCGTGATAAGGGTAGAACTTCTTATAAACCAAAAAACGACCCGTAGGTGAAATTGTAGGAGCATAACACCAGAACTCATCCAAAAGCTTGCCGTTTTTCAGGTCGATTACGAACACAATCTCAGCCCGTTTTAACTTACCTACCGCAACCAATCTATCCTTTTGCAACAAATAGAAGGATTCTATCGATCTAACCCGACTGAAAAGTCCACCGAGGGTAAGGCGTTTTACCTCTCCCGAAATTTTATCAGTTATTTCCAAGTTAAACTTCTTCAACCAGGGGGCCTCTTCGATCGCCTCTTCACCAATCACCATCACAGAATATTTATCAGATGCGGCTGCTGGCATATTATTTACGTCTTCTGCAGCTGCCCCAATGCTACTAAAAATTAAGAGACAAATATAACCAAAAAGCCACGCCCCGGGCCAGCATTCGCGAGTCAAAAATCTGTTTCTTATCATTTTCAGACTCCTTGATATCCTTGTTAATACAGTTTAATCGTGGACATAATTCGGGACAGCCACCTATTTTTCACAGTAGCTGGTAGCCCATAGGCCATCTGGTAATATACGAAGTACTTCGCTACGAAGCACAAGTTGCTACGTAGCACGAGATTTTTCACGGCTGCTTGCCTTTCTCTTTAGCACCAGAATAAGGCAGACAATAACAATTCCCAAGGCCGCTATAAGCCCCGGGAGCACGATTCTGAGTTGATTGTTTGCTTTATCTTTATCATTTATGGCTGGAGGTGCTGCTGCAGAAACGACCTCCGCTTGCGCACTGGCTTGTTTAAGCTTAGATGAGGTGGATTGGTAGAATTCCTTGATTTCCTTCAAGTTTGCGATACTACCCAAATAGGGGTTGTTAGAAGTAAACAGTGAAAGGCACCTTTGTGCGAGTCGAGGATTTTCTTTGATGTATTCTTCGGCTTCCTTCCTTGCGATTCGCCATTGCGCCAGGTCGATTTTAACCAAATGCGGGCCAATATTTATAACCTGGTCCCAATCTATTCCTTGCTCCTGCATCGCTTGTGAATACAGTGAATTCTGGTAGAGCAGCAATGTCTTTATCAACTCATATTGGTAATGAGATATTTGGCCTTTCTTTTTGCCCTGTTCTATATTTGAAATCTGCTCCTTACAGTAATCCATCGCATCTTCATATCGCTCATTTTCTGTTAGCAAATCAATCACCATCCGCCTGATTCTGGAATCGTTGGAGATATCTGCTTGTGCTTTAATCTCCCTTATTTTCTCCTGCATCGTCATTTTCTCTGAGTAGCGACAAAGTTTAGCTATGGCAAAACACGTCCCCAGAAGAGGTTTTTCCACATTGAACACTCGCCACAAAGTGCTTTTCCCCCAGATGCGAACCGGCGGCTTAGCCCCAACCCTCTTGGCTTCATCTACTATGAGGTCTTGTAAGCGCTTATAGAGTCCCAAGACTTGTTTCTCATCTCTGCCATCGAGTCTTGCGCTTGTCACATCAAGCTTGGCTTGGCAAATGTTTTTCTGTTTATCAGTTAGCTCTGCTTCGTACTTTTCGTATGCCGCCTCATACTTGATGAGTTTCGCGCGTAACCTTTTTCTCGCTTCCTCGTCTTGAGAACCGCTACTTGCAACAACATGTGACGTCACCCCGGATGTCAAAGCTATGCTCGTCAAAAATAACATGAAAATTGTTTTTATTTTTGCAATCATATTTCGTAACCTTTCACAGTGTTAGAACAGCGTTTCTGGCTCATTATGGCGGTTTTATTTCTTGGACATAATTCGGGACAGCCACCTATTTTTCACAGTAGCTGGTAGCCCATAGGCCATCTGGTAATATACGAAGTACTTCGCTACGAAGCACAAGTTGCTACGTAGCACGAGATTTTCCCCGGCTACTTGCCTTTTTCTTTAATCTCCTCAAGCAAACGTCAATCTTAGTTCTCGCTATTTATTTTCAGGTATATCACCTAGTTGGAGAAACTGCGCAGTTTAGTTTGCTCGGTTTTCTTTTCGTCCATCAATCCGTAGTCGGATTATTTGTGTTCGATCGGAAGCATCACAGTATCAAATCCAACGCCAACTCCATGTATTGACGTGATGTTACCATCTCCGTTAAAAAATAGTGCTATACTACGACTGTCGCCAACGTCATACGCCCAACATTCCAGCGAATCGGCATTAATTCCGGCAATAGCTTTGTCTAAGGTGCGGATGCTGCTGGGTTTACCAAGAAGTTGCTCAAAGTTATCCTTCGAAAGCTTAGCGCGTAGAAGTATTTTTGCCACATCTAAAACCTCTGCATCCGAAGGGCCGGGACAACTCTGGTACTTTCCCCTATACGAATTAATGGTATTAATGTCATCTTTGGAGAGCAAATTAGTCATCGCGTTGGGTTCCTTCTTACCATTAGGGCATTGAGCCCAAAAAAACAAGATACCCCCAGCCGAAAATAGAACTACTATAATCAAGATTAACTTTTTCATATACATTAACCTTTCAATAATATCAGGGTTTATCGAATACCACAATAATAAAAGGAACATATATTCCTTGCAGTGAGGGTTGCCATATATCAGGCCATTCGGGACAGCCACCTATTTTTCACCATTATTTCCTTTTTCGGCCTACCCACGAATAATTCGGGGCGAGCTACGTAGCACGAGATTTTCCGCGGCTACTTGCCTTTTTTAGCAGTGCGATACAGCCCACAATCAATATTGCGCACAATCCCCCGATTACTACATACTTTCCTGCTTCAAGACGGTCTTGTCCGAGGATGTTGTCTTCCTGTGGTGTGTGATGCTGGTCAGGAGCCGACGGGTTCTCACTGTTGGTTATGATAATCTTTGCCGCATTGGAAATAAGAAAGCCCTTGTCCCAGTCCCACGACGATATCGGCCGCATAACCACCAGAGAATAGGTTCCCTCTTTCTCAATCTTGAACCACTCGTTCAATGAAAAAGACCCGTATCCCGAAGCCATTCGCCCCGGGCCAATTTCCATTGACGAACCACCCGACATACCCCCGGTAGGCATTTGGCCAATCAAAGCCTCACGCTTCGCTCTGTATTCAGATTTGGCCACAGGCCGGCCATCCGCGTCGAACAATTCGAGCCTGTAATTGTTAAAAAACCCGCGCTTCCGGCGCAGATGGGCTTCATTCTCTCCGAAATTCTTGGTAAGAACTAATATCTCGATGTCCTCACCTAAAGTGTATCGATCTTTCCTCGGACGTACAGAAATAGCTAAATCATGGAACGTATTTCCCCAAATTGGTTCTTCATCACCTAACACATGCCTCCAAATTGCCTCCTCAATCGCTTCCTCGTCTCCATAAATGACTGTCATGAGATATCCACCGAGTAACAAAACCAGCGTAATTGTCATATAAACCTTCTTCATATCATATCCCCTGTTCATTTACTTGGTTATTAATATAATGTACACAAATTCAATCAGATTGCCACTCTGGATATTCATCTGTCGCGGTATCAGGCCATTCTGGAAACTCTGTTGTCATGCTGCCATCGGGACTATCTACATCATGGGCACCCGATGTTTTGGTCCATGTGTTTCCACCATCGGTGCTCTCGGCAATGCCTGTCCATCCCCAAATAAACATTGAACACAGGACCAACAGACAGTAAAGAGTAATGTTTCTTACAGTTTTCATTTGTTTCGCCCTTTCAAAAACGGTTAACATTTATATTATGCTTGGAGACTAAAGATGCTATTATAGGATTTTCACAAACCTACAAGCAGAAACTTTGAACATTATTCTCTTTACATTACCTTTGGAGCGACTCAGGCTAATATAGTTTTACGTCTTCACCTGCAGAAATCAACTTATCTTTCATTAAATCTTGACTTTGTATACCCTTCGTCATAAACTACGTGAAACACGACTTAGGGAATCGAAAGCCACAATTGTTTAAATTTTCAGGTAAGATAAAACTACAATTTGAATTGGCATGCTGCACTTTCATCTGGTACAATCAACTGGAAAATCTGAACCTGGAATTGGAATTATTACTTATCACAATGAGGTGCTGATATGATTCTTCCAAGATTCATTCGTAAAATGCTGGCGGTATTGCGAGGTGGGGTTTCGCCTGTTTTCATTTTCCTGTCTGTGATGCTTGGATTTTCGTTTGGCTTCATGCCAGGCTGGTCCGGCTTTCACACAGTGTTAGTAATACTGGTGCTGGCATTGAATATTCACATCGGTCTGTTTCTCTTGTCAGCCGGGATAGGCAAGACCCTCTGCTTCGCAGCGGCACCAGTCCTGTATCATGCAGGTGCTTGGGTGCAAAATTATCTGTCTCTTCTGTTGCGCTTGTTGGCGTCAGTGCCGGTGATAGGAATGACTGATTTCAGCAGATACTCGGTGGCCGGTGCTGTCGTCCTCGGCCCAATTATCGGCGGCGTCGCCGGACTGCTTATGGCCCGCTCTGTCATAAGCTTTCGCCGGATGTTATTAAACCTCGAAGAGGGCTCTGATAAGTTCAAAACCTGGTATTCCAATCGTTGGGTGCGCGTCTTAGACAAGCTGCTGATTGGCAAACGCACCAAAGACGCCAGGTCGCTTTTTACTGCCAAAAGGAAGTACATCCGCAAGGCCGGAGTTGCCCTGGCCGTTCTGTTGCTTGCCGCCTCGGCAATCGCAGCAACCTTAATCAAAGACAGCACAATCAAAGATTATGCCTCCAGCGCAATGACACGAGCCAATGGAGCCGAAGTGAATCTCGATGACCTCGATATCTCTGTCCTGACAGGGGCCGTCTCAGTCTCCGGAATAGAGGTTACTGACCCGGAAAAGCCTCTTAACAATCAACTCTCCGTTGACAAAGTCGCTGCTGATGTTAGTCTGTATAACTTGCTTTTGGGCAGGCTGGTGATGGAGCAGGTGGAGGTCTCCAATGTCAAATTCAACCAAAAGCGCTCGACGCCGGGCAGGGTTGTTGAACCTGATGTCCGACAAAAGCCTGCCGTGTTTGACCCGCGCGACTTTAAGCTCGAACCCGCCGACCTGAGCAAGCTGGTGACATATCTAAAAGATGCCAAAGCCCTGAAAGAAAAGCTGCAAAAACTCGGTAAGTGGCTGCCGAAGGCCAAAGACAGGAAAACCGCGGCTCAGCCGAAACAGATACCACAAAAGTATCTTGATTATCTTCAAGCCCGGGCTGTTGTACCGGCCTCGCCTCGAATAGTGGCCAAAAGAGTGATACTTGATAACGTTCAAATACCTTCGCCAATTTTCGGTAACAGCAAAGTTCTTTTGACAAATATAAGCGATTCGCCACAGGCGGCGAAGCTGCCCATCACGCTCGAAATAAAGTCATATGATACACCTGCCTCTATAAGTGTAACGATCGACTACAGCTCAAAAGACCATGTCCCAAAGCTCTCCGGAACGTTCGATGGCTTCGAGATGGCAAAAATCCAGTCAGGTCTTAGCCGCAACGCAGGTCTGATGTTCGAGTCAGGTGTTGCTTCAGGTCAATTCAGCGGCATAGCTACGAATGAATCTGTTGACCTCACCCTGGACATTGCCATCCGTGACCTTCAGGCAAAAGGTCAGGGAAGAGGAATCCTGGGCTTAGGCCCCAAGACAACTTCCGAAGTGCTTGGTGCTCTAAAAGACCTCAAGACGACAATACGGGCTGTTGGGCCTGTTAGCGAGCCGCGTCTCGCATTTGATGTCAAAGGCCTGATGGATACATTCAAAGAGGCCTTAGTCGAGGCCGGCAAGGAAAAACTTATCAAGGAAATTGACGACCAGCTCGGAAAACGACTGGATGAGAAGCTGGGTGGTAAAGTTCCCGATGAGATTAAAGACGCCTTGAAGAAATCAAAGGGGCTGATAGACGGACTCGGCGGGTTGCTGGGCGGTAAAGACGACAAGTGAGAGAGCCCCCCTGCTTTCTTGCGAAAGCAAAAAGGGGGGCCGGACGCTCAAGTTTTGTTACCACCGACGAGTTTTATCCGGCGGCATCATCCAATTTTGAGAGCATGACGGCAGGACTATTCTTCCAATAGAAAGACCTCCACCTTTCGGAATTCGACAGGATGGCTCTCGGCCTGAAGGGAGATGTAGCCTTCATACAGCATCTTGTCTCCGTTGTTGATTAGTTTCCGGGCGTCCCGGTCGTTTTCATCAAGCTGCGGTCTCTCATATTCCAGCACCACCTCGCCGTTTACGATATGCTTGATGATGGAGTTGCCGTGGACCTCAACTTCCATCGTCACCCATTGGTCACCGTGATACGTTTTTGAACGGGATGGGATACAGTGGGTGGTAACAAGTTTGTCGTCCATCACGATATGCGTGCCCGGAGTGCACACATTGCCGGTTGAACGTTCATCCCTGCCGTTACCGCCAAGAAGCTGAACCTCGACGGAAACCGGAAAACTCTGCTCCTTTGTCATGCTTTCGGGCGACTGGCTGTGCATCATAATCCCGCTATTTCGAAAGGCCCATCCCGGACCTCCGGGAGTCTGCTCTCCCACGAACCGATACTCGAGGCGTAGAATGTAGTGTGAGAACTTGTCCTTGTAAAAAAGGTGCCCGAATTTTCCGTCGAACTTGTCGTACTGGTCGTAAGACACCTTCAAGACGCCATTCTCCACCCGGAAGGTGTTCCCATAATTGTCATTCAGCTCATGACCTGCAATCTTGACCTTCCACCCCTCAAGGTCCTCGCCGTTGAAGAGGCTTATCCAGCGGCTTTTGCTCGAACTGTCCCTGATCTTGTAGCTGATTGACATACCGTCCCTTTTTTCCATGGAGGCACGGATGATTACTGTATCGTAGTTGGGACTGTTTTGGATGTAGTCTAAAAAATCCTTCATCGCATTTTCAGAACGAATAACATTATCTCCTACAATCACGGCTCCGGGCTTGAGTTTTGGCTCGATCAGCTTCAAGTACTTCAAGTAGTCCCGCTTCACAGCATCAATAAAAACGAAATCGAATTGACCTTCGAGCTTCGGCAGAGTTTTGAGAGCATCTCCTTCTATGCAGGTGACAACATTCTCCAAACCAACTTTTTTCAGGTTTTCTCGACAGGCTTTCACCATCTTCGGGTCGATTTCCAGTGTATAGAGATGCCCACCAGTCCTCTCGAAGGCGATCCCCATGTTGATGGCTCCAAAGCCGGTTGCCGACCCCACTTCGATACCACGTTTAGCTCCCGCGCTCTCCACCAGGATGCGCAGCATCATGGCATCTCCGACAGTGGTGTTCAACCAACTGCGTCGGAAGTTCTTGACAAACTGTTCGCGGAACTCCCTGCTATGCTTCTCCTTCGATTCAACGGCGTAAGCCACAAGTGCAGCCAGGCTGAGCAGGACAGCACCCGAAACCAAAACTACTAATTTGTGCTGCTTCATAACGATCTCCTTAGTATTGGTGAATATTAGAAAACATCCAGTCCTTCACTGACAACACTATTATCAGTATCACCAATATTAAACACGAAATACCGGACAGTGTCAAGTAGGGAATTATATTGAATAAGGTTGGTAAGAATCGCTCTTTGTTAACTAATGATTGTCTCCGCAATCGTTACTTAGACATCCGAGGCCAGGGCAGCAATAGAAGCCTATGGGAATTATTACAATCAAGAGTGGATGCACTCGGTGGTCGGTTATCGAACGACATAAGCTGGTCGGTAAGAACTCTCGGCTCGGCGTGCACGGCAAACGGGCTGCTGACCGGATGGTCCGGCTTTTCACGAATGCGGAAGTCGAAGGCATCGGTAACTGTCGGGCGGGCTATCACTAATTTCTATAGAGCTGAACACGACCCTCTCTCCAACACGGTGCTCATTGCAGAAGGGTACGAGATATTGGACGGCCGCTCCAGCGTCCCGGATGCACCGGGATTCGGTCTAAAAATTGACGAGGGCAGGTTCGCCGCACAGTGTGCGAGTAAACTTCGACCTGAAGGTTTGACAGCTCACGTCTGTATGGCTTGTCTGGCTGAAAGCCGAGTTTCATCTCACCGGTCCATACCGAGGCCCCAGGTTTGGCGCCAGCTTCTTTCCGTATGCCATTAGCGATGCGCGTTGTTCTTCCGAGAGCGGCGTGTACTTCCGGGCAAACTCCACGTTCTGTATGGCTTGTTCAACTGTGTAGGGACCGACCACGGCGACGCTGACGCCTTTGAGGTCAAGCGCGTAGGCCAGAGCCTGTGGGAGATAGGCAGGCTCAGTGACGCAGCCGATATGGCCGCTCCTGTGATTGCGGAAGCCGCCCTTGATGCCGGCGTAGACCTTCATTGCCACACAGCCGACGTTGCGTTTTCTTGCTTCGGGCAAAACCTTACTTTCAAAATCATAGATGTTCCTGTCCGCGTAATTCATCACGCACATAATCACATCAATCTGGTCGGTCTTGAGCATACGGACGAAGTTGGGCGGCCTGTTATGCCCTGATATTCCAATGAAACGTATCTTGCCGGCTAACTTCTGTTTTATCAGATATTCGAGGACGCCATCTTTGGCCAGGACGCGGTCAAGATTTTTGCTGCCTATGCTGTGGATATGGACGAGGTCGAGGTGGTCGATTCTAAGCCGGCGCAATGATTCGCTCAGGGAACGTTCTGCTCTATCTGCATTGTCGGTCGAGACCTTTGTTACGACAAACAGCTTGTCACGCTGTTTCGGAACCAGGTGACCGAGTATCTCCTCGGCGTTGCCGTATATCCTGGCGGTATCTATATAGTTCACGCCGCGGTCGATGGCTTGGCCAAAGATTTTAATGCCTTCCTGAACTCCGATGGGACCTTCTCCAACCGGTGCCGTGCCGAGGCCGAGGATGGAGACTTTCTGATTTGTTCGGCCAAGAACCCGTTTCTGCACTTCGCTGACCGGCTGAGCAGATGCCTGCCGGTGAATAGCGGCAAGGGC
>DAOVNI010000121.1 GCA_030630315.1 Phycisphaerae bacterium
GAGCCGATGCCCTTTGAGCTGATGTTCGAGACGCAAATGGGCGCCAACGTGGACGACTCAATGACACTGTACCTCAGGCCGGAAACCGCTCAGGGCATCTTTGCCAATTTCAGAAACGTGCTCGACACCGCCAGGGTCAAGATTCCCTTCGGCATCGCCCAGATAGGCAAGAGCTTCCGCAACGAGGTAACCACCAAGGCATTTATCTTCCGAACGCGCGAATTCGAGCAGGCCGAGCTTGAGTTCTTCTGCCGGCCGGGCACCGATGAACATTGGTACGAGCACTGGAAAGAAGCGAGATTCAACTGGTACATAAATTTAGGCATAAAAAAAGAGAACCTGCGTTTACGTAACCACGAGCCGGATGAGCTTGCGCATTATGCCAAGGCCTGCGTGGACATCGAATACAGATTCCCGTTCGGCTCCGGCGACTGGCAGGAGCTTGAAGGCATCGCAAACCGCACAGACTACGACCTCAGACAGCATCAGCGCGGAATGAGAACATTAAATAAATGGTTTGAAAACGACCGGGACCTGACAAATATCGAGCTGTCCGGAGAAGCCGAAGATTACCAGTCAGGCCCGCTCTCTTACTTCGATGACGAGCAGAAAAAACGCTACATCCCTTACGTGATTGAGCCAAGTGCCGGCATCGACAGAAGCGCGTTGGCCTTTTTAGTCGATGCCTATGATGAAGAAGAAGTCCGCGGCGAAACGAGAAACCTTTTAAGATTCCATCCCGCCCTTGCGCCGGTAAAGGTGGGCGTCTTCCCATTGGTCAAGAGAGATGGTATGCCGGAAATAGCGCAAAATATTTACAATGATTTGAAAAAATATTTTAACTGTTTCTACGACGAAAAAGGCGCAATTGGCCGACGCTACCGCAGACAGGATGAAGCCGGCACGCCCTTCTGCATCACCGTTGACGGCCAGACAACAGAGGACAACACCGTTACCGTCCGCGACCGCGACTCGATGGACCAGGTTAGGGTCTCAACCGACCAACTGCTCAACCACTTGCGTAAAAAACTGGAGGTTTGAAAAGATGAAAAGTAAACGAGAGGTTATTAAATATTGGCTAACGGGCTCAAAAGAGGATTTTGACAGTGCCGAAATCCTTTACAAAAACAAGAAATATCACCATGCATTATTCTTCTGCCACTTAAGCATTGAAAAGATGTTAAAGGCTATAATTGTTAAGTCAACAAAAACAGCACCGCCTCTGATCCACGATTTGGTTCGATTAGCAGAGAGAGCTGGAGTGCCTGTTAACGAACTTCAAAAGAACGAACTTGCGGAAATAACTACATTTAGTATTGAAGCAAGATATGATGACTACAAACTCAGTTTCCGCAAAAAGGCAAAAAAACAATTTTCACTAAAATACCTGGATAAGACCAAGGAGATGCTGCAATGGCTAAGCAAACACGTTTAAGGAAATCTGAAATAGAGAAAATTTATGAATTCGTTCAGCTCCTTAAACAACAAGGAGTTAACGTATCAAAAGTTATACTTTTCGGTTCCTATGCCAAAGGCAGAGCGAATCCTGATAGTGATATTGACATTGTTATAGTTTCAGCTCAATTCGGACAAGACGCCGCGGAAGAGATGATGTTGCTGCGTAAGATAGCTCTTAAGGTTGATTCGCATATTGAACCAGTACCACTTTCACCTGAGGACCTGAACGACAATTTCAGTACCTTTGCTCAAGAGATTAAACGATATGGAATAGAAGTAGGGATAACAGGGGCACCTATGTAGTGCCGCTGGCCCCAATAGAAGTCGCAAAAGTAAAGAGAAAAAAGCAGATGCCGAACAGCAATAAAACCTATATAGCCGAATTAAAAAATAACGTGGGACAGGAGGTTACTCTCTCCGGCTGGTTGTATAATTCACGGGCGAGCGGCAAAATCCAGTTTCTAATTATCCGCGACGGCACCGGACTCTGCCAGTGCATCGTTGAAAAAGCCAAAGTAGCGGACGAGCTTTTCAGCCGGCTAAAACGCCTCGGCCAGGAATCTTCCCTGACCATAACCGGCACCGTTCGGGCCGACGACCGAAGCGTCGGCGGATTCGAATTAGCTGTTACCGATGCAAAAATAGTCTCGCCGACAACCGACTATCCAATCACGCCAAAATCGCACGGCATCGACTTTCTCCTCAAAAACCGCCACCTGCACCTTCGCTCGCAGCGACAATGGTGCATCGGCAAAATCCGCCACACCATAATCGACGCCATCCGCAGATTTTTCAACGACAACGGCTTCATACTAATCGATACGCCAATCATCACAGCCACAGCCGGCGAAGACCTGCAGTCACTCTTTGAAGTCGATTATTTCGGAAGTCCCCTGCACCTGACCCAGACCGGCCAGTTGCACGTGGAATCAGCCGCAATGAGTTTCGGCAAAGTCTATTGCTTCGGGCCGACCTTTAGAGCGGAAAAAAGCAAAACCCGCCGACACCTCACCGAGTTCTGGATGGTAGAGCCGGAAGTTGCCTTTATCGACCTTGACGGACTGCTCGAATTAGCCGAAAATTTTGTCTCCTTCATAGCCGACCAGGTCCTGCAGAACAATAAAAGCCAGCTTGAAACTTTAGGCGTGGATTCGGCGACACTCGAAAAAATCAAACCGCCCTTCTATAGATTAACTTACACCGAGGTTGCCGACATTCTGACCGGCCAAAAAACCAAAGATTTCCTCGCCGAGCAACTAAAAGAACTAAAGAACCAGAAGCAGCAATTGGAAACGCAAATCGGCGAGCTGGAAAAGCAGCAAACCGGCCAGTTAAAACAATGGCAGAAGGACAAAATCGCCGCTGAACTAATCGAATTGCGTTCAACGCTTGGTGAAGTAGATACAAGAATCGAAAACAATCCAAAGCACGCCAAGCTGGCCGCCGAATTCCAATGGGGCAAAGACCTGGGCGGCTCAGACGAAACCATTATCTCGCAAATGCACGACAAGCCCGTCTTTGTAACGCACTATCCAAAAGAGGCCAAGGCGTTTTATATGAAGACCGATAGGGACGAAGAAGGAGTTGTTTTGAATTTCGATTTGCTTGCCCCCGCGGGCTTCGGCGAAATCATCGGCGGCTCGGTCAGAGAGGATGATTACGATTTGCTGCTTGCGCGAATCGCTGAATTCGGCCTGGATGTTGAGAATTACCGTTGGTATCTGGATTTGCGAAAATACGGCTCGGTGCCCCACGGCGGCTTCGGACTCGGAGTCGAAAGGACCGTCGCCTGGCTCACCGGCGAAAGGCACATCCGCCAGTGCATCGCATTCCCAAGATTGATGGACAAGGTTTACATCTAATCTATATATTCGAAGGAGAGCAATGATGACAAGAGACCATAAGAAGAACTCAAATATAGCCGACCGCAGTGACAGCAAAAAATCGGAGGGTTTCTCTCGCCGCGATTTTATGAAACGCAGCGGTTTTGCCCTGGCCGGCACACTGTTGGCTTCGCGGGCCTCCATTGCTGTAAACACGGCCCCTCGCAAAGTCCGCATAGGCGTTGTCGGCGGTGGCTTTGGCTGTTCCTTTCAATGGCACGAGCATCCGGATTGTATCGTACAGGCGGTCAGCGACCTCCGGGAGGACAGACGCAAACGGTTGATGAATGTTTACAAATGCAGCAAGGCATACAATTCTCTTGAAGAGCTTGTGCTTGCAAAGGACATCGACGCCGTCGCCATCTTCACCGACGGCCCCTTGCACGTCCAGCACACCATAGAGGCGATGAAGAACGGCAAGCACGTCATATCAGCCGTGCCTGCCGCCTGGGCAACGATTGAGCAGGCCGAGCTGCTTCTGGACACGGTCAAGAAGTACGGCCTGACCTATATGATGGCAGAGACCAGTCATTACCAGCAATTCACAATCTCAGCACGCAAGTTTTACAAGCAGGGAAAATTCGGTGCCCTGTACTACAGCGAGGCCGAGTATCAGCACGCCGGCCTGGAAGGTCTCTATTTCTGGAATGGCAAACGAACATGGCGATATGGTGTTGCGCCAATGCACTATCCTACTCACTGCACAAGCCAGCTTGTAAGTGTCACCGGCGAGCGGCTGACCGAAGCGGTATGTCACGGCTGGGGCGACGACAATCCCATCCTCAAGGACAACGCGTATGGCAACCCGTTCTGGAACGAGTCCGCAATGTTCAGAACAAATCGCGGCAACGCATTTCGCGTCAACATCTGGTGGAAGGGTGCGCATCGCGGCTGCGAGCGGGCTCAGTGGATAGGTGATAAGATGAGTTTCTTCGCGCCCCATCCAAACGGCTTGGGCCCGCTCATTGTCCGTTCGGGCCGGCAGATGGAAAAGGACGACGCCGGGTTCCTTCGCAAGGCGCCGAACTTCGAGCAATACAAACAGCCTCACTGGTGGCAAACGGATATGCTGCCTGGACCGCTGCGTCACAATACTGGCCACGAAGGCTCGCACACTTTCCTTACCCACGAATTTGTTGACGCTTTGGTTCACAATCGCAGACCTGTGATCGACGTATATGAATCGCTGGCCTACACCGTGCCCGGTATCGTCGCGCACAACTCGGCCCTGCGCAAGGGTGAGCGAATGAAGATACCTCAGTACGAACGACCCGCGTAAGCGACCAGGGAGACTCTTTTCATGAAACTGACTTTGAAGCTCTTCTTTAGTTATTTGAGTCCTCGATGTCTCTATGGCCTCCTGCGACGACGGGTCTGGAGGAGCATAAATCCGGGCCTACCATGGTTGACACGGCAAGCTGTAGAAATGCTGGATGGTCGGTTGAAACCGAGTGATGTTGGCCTTGAATGGGGGTCTGGCAGAAGCACCGTATGGCTTGCTCGGAGGGTCGCGCATTTGACCGGCATCGAGCACAACGACCATTGGTACAAGCGCGTTAAGAAGGCGCTATGCGATAAAGGCGCCGACAATGTTGAATTACTTTATGTTCCATTGGAGGAAAAGAACAAAGGGCAGCCGGAATATGTTCGCGTTGCCGCGGAACAGCCGAAAGCAAGTCTTGACTTTGTCCTCGTTGATGGCCGGCTCAGGGACCAATGCACTGAAGTCGCATTGCAGCTCTTAAAGCCCGGAGGCATGTTAATCATTGACGACGCTGCTCGATATATTCAGCATCCGTATTGTTGCCCCCAATCGCCGGAGACGCAAAATGGTCCTCCATCGATAGTTTGGGCAAAGGTCGTAACGGAGTTGGAAGCAATGGGGGCAAGGTCCATCTGGACATCCGACGGTGTCACGGCCACAGTTTTTTACATTATGCCGGCGAACAAAGTTTATATCTAAAGCGAAAAGCTGTTTGGGGGGTCGAAGATCCGGCTTTCCTTGGACGGAGTAAATAGTCTTGGAGCGAAACGGAATCCGGCCTTCCTTGGACGGAACCAATCATGAGCATCGAGAATCCAACTTTAGTTCACTTCCTGCCGAGCCGCCCGTTGCGACGCAACGCGGCGAATGGCTCTGGCACGGCTGGTAGGCACTTTAGTTCACTTTAATCTCTCCGCGAAACCTGTGGCTAAAAATAAAAAAATCTCCACCTCAAAGCCCTCTTTCAAAAACCACGATTCTTAAAGCACTCTATAAGTATATATGCATATACTTATACCACTTTTACTTATTA
>DAOVNI010000031.1 GCA_030630315.1 Phycisphaerae bacterium
GTTATGGCCGATAATCCGCCTTCCCTTTGGCTCCACATAACTTGTTACCTCATTATGCGCAAAGTTCCGTTCTGGCCTGCTGGTTAAGCTTTGACCAGGCTGGATTGTCCAGCTTGCTCACATCAGCTTCGCTTGGCGCACCCATTACAAATCTCCTTTTGCCTTTAACTCTGTCGATACTACTCTACAAATGTAGAGATGGTCAAGAAAAAAAATGAAATTTTTTCAAAAAAATTTTTACCCCCCTTTTTTTACCCCAAAAACCGCCGTTTTCATTGCGCGTAATCTCTTACTGTCATTCCTGCGCAAGCAGGAATCCAAAAAACCGTCAAATCCTGAAACTGATTTACCTCTCTTCTGCGATTGCCACAAGGTGATGTCTGGTTCGAAAGAACAATGCGCCCTGCGAAATTGCAGGTGTCGCTATGCAGGTTTCGTTCATCTTATTAACACCAAGCAATTTAAACTCAGGCCCTGCCTTTACGACATATATGTCGCCTTTTTCAGCGGTGAAGTAGATTTTTCCGTCTGCTCCTACCGGAGATGCGCTGAAAGCCCCGCCCTTAGCGCTTAGGCGTTCACGGTATAGCAATTTACCGGTTTTAGCTTCGAAGCAGCTAAGTCTGCCGGAATCCGAGCCGCAATAAAGATAATCACCATAGACGATGGGCGTTGGTATGTAGTTGCCGCCTCTGCTATAGCTCCAGGCGATATGTTTATTGCTTGACGAATTTTCAGCCAATGAAATATCTCCGGCTGCCGACAAGCGCACAGCATAGATGGGCGACATTCGTCCGTGTGCGTTGGTAATATAGACTAAACCGTTACCGACCACAGGCGTCGGAACCGGGATATCACCGCCGCCCCTCATTTTCCAGATTTCGCTTCCCGTCTCCAGACCATACCCGCCGATGTGCTTGTATCCATTAACAATGATTTGTGAATGCTTCTCGCCTGTATAAACGGTTGGCGTGCCCCAGGTCGGAACATCGCTTCTAAGTGTCTTCCACAACTCATCGCCATTCTTCAAATTAAAGGCAGCGATAAAGGAATTCTTCTGAACATCACATTGTATAATTACCATTTCCTTATGGATGATGGGCGAGCTGCCTCCTCCCCATTGGGCGGACCGAGCGCGATAATAACCCCAGTCAAGTACACCAAGGTCCTTTTCCCATACCGGATTGCCCTGGATATCATAACAGTACAATCCTTCAGACCCGAAGAATGCAACGACGTAATTTCCGTCCGTACAGGGAGTGGGGGTTGCGTGGCTGGATTTCGGATGCCGTTTGACCTTCGGCTTTCCGGCGTGAGCTTGTCGCTCCCACAGAATTTTGCCGTTTTTTCTATCTATACAGTAAACACGCCAGCTGAAGATGTCCTTTTCTTTTATCGATTCGACGTCTCCATACATTCCCACCTTCAGACTTGATTGCCCCTTACCCTTAACGGCTGTAGTAACAAAGATGCGGTCACCCCATACCGCCGGGCAGGAATGGCCAAGGCCGGCAATAGGAGTTTTCCAGCGGATGTTTTCGCCTCGTTCGATATCCCACTTGACCGGGGTCGGATGACCTTCTGTAATACCGCTTGCACACGGGCCGCGAAACGAAGGCCAGTTCTGTTCAGCATACAGATTCTCCGCTGTGGAAGAGATTACGATAAGAAAACTAAACGTAGCAATCGCAAATATACCGAACACACAATGATATCGTTTTGTCACCGGATAACTCATCATTCACGCTCCTTTCACCAACCCGATACTTAAAAACCACAGAACCAAAATCAGCGACAATCTGTTCTATGATTACTTTTGTTTTTCTTTCTTTTTGGTCCGGCCTTTCAAGTCACTTGATGCCGAGATTTTTCAGTTGTTCGGGACGCAGGAATTCTACGTGTCCATCCATAAAGGCAACGTTTGTTCCGTATCCTTTTCCCAGCAGTGTCCTGTCATATGCGACAGCCCTCTTGTGGGGACGCCTTACATCCGTCATTTTGCCCTGGCCGATATATTCGATGTTTTCGACTATCCATTCGAACAAATTTTTCTTGCCCAGATAAGGTTTTAGTTTGTTTAAGTCAGCAGCGAACTTGCCCTTATGGTCATCAGCATACATTAGTGCCGCAAGAGCTAACTGCCTTAACTTCTCGGCTGATTCGAGCTGCACTTCAATGTAACTTGTCCTCAAGAATGCCTTCAATTCTCCTTCCAGCATGTCCCTGTCCGCCCGGCCGGGATGAATCAAAATCCGGTACCGCAATGTCAGGCTCTTACCCGCTGCGAGCATGTACGGCTTATTGAACAGCACCGCGGGACTAAAGTACGGCATACCCTTCGCAACGTACCACGGTGACGGATGCCGCAGATTATCAGGATGGTCAAATATGGTGACACCCGCAGACCCGCCGCCCGCCGTCTCTCCGCTAAAATCCAGCCAGCGCGCTTTGTTGCCGTGCGCCTCTTTGTCTTTTCGCCCTTCGCTGTCAACAAACCGCCAATGACGGGTAGTCTTTGCCATACGCACCGAAAGCCCTGCGTAGCCGCCGAAGCCCTTGCCGCCTTTTTCACCCGGTATCGGCGTCCGGTCGAGCAGCACGTCCTTTTCACCGGCCGTGAAGGTGCTCCGCCAGTCGATTCTATATCGGCCTTGCTCATCGGGACCACTCACACGAATCAGCCGCCTTTCGGTCAGCACGGCGGGCTTGTCCGGCGGGTGGTAACTTAAGCTCATTGCAATGCGAGCTGAGTAGTCGTCTTGTGGTATAGCTTTTATGAACACTATTTCGGTTCTGCCCTGCGACAGGCCGGTCTTTGGGTCTTCTTCCCAGTAATTCAGCCCGTTGATATACTTCCACGAAAACCACAATGCCCGGTGCCAGCGATGGTCTGCCGGCCGAAGCCAGGTCAATTCCGTCCCATCAATCAGCCCCACCGGATGAAAATACGGCTTGCCTTCCTTCTTATTGAAGTTGAGCTGCCAGACGATGCGCCCGTGGTTGAGAAGTGCCAGCGAGCTATCGGTTTGCCGCCAGCTATAGCTGGTTTTTCTCGCTATGGCCGCTCGCTCCGGCCCGGCCTGCCCGGACGAAACCAAACAATACCCCACCAAAAACAAAACACACACCAACGTTACGATACGGCTCATAATTTTACCTCTGCACTTCGGTCCCCATTTTGCAACTTATTACAAAATGGAAACCAGAAAACACTATGAGCACAACAGCACAATGGTGCTTATGCCTTATAGGCTTATGCTCTTATCACACTACACCAGCTCTTTGAGATACTTGATACTCCGCTCGGCCTGGTCCACGGTGCCGCACTCGACGCTCATCACGATGTCACGCGGTGCACTTCTGCAGACCTCGATTACCTTTTTCCAGTCTATAACTCCTTCGCCGCACGCGCAGCCGGCCGGCGTGCCGGTAACCTTGCCGCGTTTGTCCTCGGACTGCTTTACCGAAATGTCCTTGGCGTGCAGGTGAACCAATCTATCCTTGACGCGCTGCAGCCACTCAATCGGGTCGTGACCGCTCAGGTAACTGTTGCCGGTATCGAAGTTGATTCCGATAGCCGGCGAATCGACCAGCTCATAAATCCTGTCCAGCCCGTCAGGACTCTTACTGTACTGCTGGTGCGGCTCAAGACCAATCAAAATGCCCCTGCCCTCGGCAATCGCCGCGGCCTCGGTCAGCACGTACCGCATCAGTACGTGGTCTTCTACTTCCGTTGTCCAGGCAGGCTTCGGGCCTTCGTCGGTATTAACTACCGGCGCACCGCACTCCGCCGCGAAACGAATCGCCTGCTTGAGGTATTCGGTACTGACCTCCGGCTTACAAAGAGCAGTGTGTGACGACAAGCCGGAAAGTTTCACGCCCGCCTTTTCGCACGCCCGCTTCATCCGGTACGGGTCATCCAGCAACGAAACACTCTGGTAATAACCTGCTTCACTGAGCAGCTCCCGTCCCCAGTGAACCCACGGCTCGATATATTCGTATCCTAACTCCGCCGCCTTTTCCACACCTGCCTCAAACGACTTGTCGGCATGTCGAACAAACTCCAGATTAACTCCAATATACACGTTTCCCATTTTACGACCTCCTTACTCGTATCTCGTACTTTGTAATCGATTTTACAAACGCCACGGACTCCGCATCGACCGTTTCAGCATCCGGTTGGCCTGCTCATTATTGACAAAAAGCTCTTTTTCCGGGTCCCATTTAAGTTTCTGCTCAAGCCGAATCGCAATATCGCTAATCTGGCACACTATATCCCCCTGCACCGCCGTATCGATATGGCATATCGTCTCAGCCCTGCTCTTCACGCAGTCCAGCAGATTCCTCACGTGGTTGCCGCTCCTGGTCAAATGGATATCGTTCGGCCCGAACTCCGTCGTTAAAAGCTCCTTCGGATGTGCGGTGAGGCCGCCACGGTTTACCTGGACCCAGCCGTCGGTTCCTTCGAAGACGGTGCCGTGACTTTGTATCTTGCCGTAGCGCTTCGGCCATTCTTCTCGGCAGGGCCAGCCCGTGAAGTTCATCGTTACACCGCTGGAATACTTGCACACAACATCCCAGTTCCGGGCCGTATCGCATACGCCGCCTGGTGAAGGCCAGGTGCCTGTCCCTTTGATTTCCACCGGACAGTCAACTTTTTCACCGCTGCCCCAGATAGCAATGTCAATCGGATGAATCCCCCAGCCGGCGATAAACCCAATCGCATAGTCCGAAATATGCCACCACAACCTATTCAAGCAGCGGTCCTTCGTATAAGGCGTGTAAGGAGCAGGCCCTAACCACATATCATAATCAAGCCAGTCCGGCTCAGGCACCGGTTTTGGGTCTCCGCCTGAAGTGCTGCCGGGTGACCACACATTAATTGTGTGCAACTTTCCGATTCGCTCATTCAATGCCAATTCGCACGCAAAACGAAAATTCCTGCTCGACCGCTGCTGCGTCCCGAACTGAAATTTTCTGCTGTACCGATGCACCGCCTCGCGCATCGCCTGGTCTTCCGCTACCGACAGCCCCATCGGTTTTTCCATATAAACATCTTTTCCAGACCTGACCGCCGCCAGCGACACCAGAACATGCCAGTGGTCCGTCGTTGCAACAAGCACAACATCAATGTCATCACGCGCAACAAGCTCTCGAAAGTCCTCGTAGGTTGCGCAGTCATTGCTTTGATAGCGCTTGTCCACAAGATTTTTGACTTCCTTGCGTCTGGGTGCCTTAAGGTCGCAGATTGCAACCACACGGGCGTCCTTTTGCGCCATAAAGTTGCGCATTACCCCGGTACCTTGAGGCCCAACCCCAACACAGCCGACCGTGATTCGATTACTCGCAGCAACGTTACCGGCCTTACCCAGCGCCGATGATGAAACTATATACGGAAAGCTTATCGCCCCCACAGCCGCTCCCGTCGTCTTTTTCAAAAAGCCCCGACGGCTAATATCGTTACTTCTTTTCATAATTCAACTCCTTCCTGACAATTGTTCTATTATCCCTACCTGCCTGACGAATAACAGGGTGGCCTCCAATTATAACCAAAACCGTTCTAAACTCAACTGAAAATCGTAAATCGTCAATTATCAATTAAAAACGCCCCCTTGCCTGCCTTGCGGCTTGTTTAGCCGTCGCCGCCACGGCGACGCCTCAATGTCATCCTGAGCAAAGCGCAGCGGAGTCGAAGGATCTGGCCTCCACACGAGATAAGTTTACCCTGAGTATATCGAAGGGAAGGATTTATTTGCGTGACGCCGTTGATTTAGCCCCGGCCTCTGGCCGGGGTTCTCTTACGATGCGCGGCAATCTCAACCCTCAATCGTAAATCGTAAATCGTAAATAGTAAATCTAAAATCCCCTTGACACATTAAAACCTTTCTGTTATTTTACCCCCTTAACGATAACAGCACCTGGCAGTTCAAGCTTCCTCGACAATAACTTGAAATAAATTGACCTAAACGCTATACGCTAAACGCTATCTTTTACCCTGAGCTTTGGAGTTTACCCTGAGTGAAAGAGTTTACACTGAGCTTCGGAGTTCACCCTGAGTGAACTCGAAGGGAAGTGAGACCTGCTCGGAAAGCTTCTAATGTTTAACTATCAGCAGGGCTCGAACAATACAAAAATGTTGGTTGTTGACAAACAGAATCACGTTTGATAGTCTAACGCTCACGGATGTTGAATAAGGCCATTTTGACACATCTGTTGTAATAATCCTATGCGAGATACGAAATGACCTCAATGAAATGGAGAAATAAATAAGATATCCAAAAATTTCACCTTGATAATTTGAGAAAAGAAAAAAATGTTTAGTCAATTGTTTAATACTGATTTATTAGAAAAGCAGGAACTCCAAGTTGCATTACATACGCAAGAAATATTTGGAAGAGGACGGTATGGTTTTTGTGATTTTTCTCTAGATGGAATTGACTTATTATTGCAGGGTATTCATCACTTGCGAAACATCGATGATACATTGGACGAAACAGGTGAATTCAAAAATCATGAATTAGCAATGAGAACAATGGCTTACTATAATCTCTATCATATAAGCTTAACTTATAAAGCGGTCTACAATCTAATCCACCACGGCTATTATACTG
The DNA here is from genome assembly GCA_030630315.1 of Phycisphaerae bacterium. Lineage (GTDB taxonomy): Bacteria > Planctomycetota > Phycisphaerae > Sedimentisphaerales > Anaerobacaceae > JAUVYQ01. The sequence goes on from DAOVNI010000031.1 coordinate 6,612, forward strand.
AAAGTGCAATATTGTTGCGATCTATCGTTGAGAGTCTTGTGAGAATGAAATATTTACACAAACGTAAAGACATTGACTTGATAAATACTTCTTTTGCTGGACACTACGGATACCAAGGGAAAAAATTCAAGGTACAATATAAAACGATGTTTGATAGTGTAGCACCGGGTCTATATAAATACTATCGTATGCTATGTGATATGGCTCATGGCTCATTTGCAGCACATGTCCTGAAAATTGCCGAGCGAGATTATGAGAAAAGAAAAATAATCCTGGATGATGGACTTATTTTCAAAGTAGAAGAATCAACTTACGTAATAAATCAATTTTCAGTTTACTTATACGCCCACATTAAATTCATGATGTTGATCTTTCCAGAAATAGAGAAGAATATGACAAGGGCTGACTCTGGCAAATATGATAAAACTATTTCTAAGTTTGAAGCGGTGATGGAGAAATTTTCTGAAAATGAACAAAACAAGAAATGGTATGGCATAGTGAAACAGTTATGGGAGAACTGATAAACTAGGGACAACCACCTATTAATGGCTAGGGACAGGTCACAAAAACGGTGACTGTCCTGAATTATTCAATGGAACCTGAAAACCCCGACTATGATGTTGCCCGATATGGCGACGCTGGAGCTCAAGTGCTGGCGAAGCTTGTCAAGCATGTTGTTTGCTTGTCTTGGATTGACGTAAGAACAGAGCCTTTAGGCCTTGGGAATCAAGAATCAGATTACGACCCTGCTGCATTTGCTATTTCAGGATTTGTGATTACTGTGAGAAGTATATGGTTCTTTATCACTGCTGGCCATATCTTGCAGGATCTAAAAAGCCGTCTGCGCGTAGGGCGAAGAATCATGAAGTCGCGATTATTTGCCGATCTAGCTTCGAAAAAAACATCACAAGCAGTGCCATTCACCTTAGGTGATACTCCTCAATGGTACATCAACAGTGAAGGAGTTGACTATGCAGTCATCCCTCTACGCCCCGGTTTCGTACGTCCGTTGATCGCCGACGGCATTCTCCCACTTACCGAAACCTCTTGGAATGATTGCCCTGATAAGGCCGATGACTATTTTCTTCTCGGATTTCCATCGCAGGCAAAGACCGTTTCGATTGCATCCAATGGCATCAAAGGAACTGTCAACATTAGTGTTGGTTGCCCCCTCCTTCCTATTTTTCCTGTGTCTGATCCCCCTTCAACTCTCAAATGCAGTAATGCACGATTCTATGCCAAAGTGCCGATTGTAGGCGGAATAGTTCAAGGAATTCAGACTAAGCTCACGGATATCGATGGCATGAGCGGAGGCCCTATCTTTGCTATCAAATGGATCGATAGCAAGAACATACGATATTGGGTGATTGCTGTTCAGAGCGGCTGGCTTAGAAGCGAGAGGACACTGGCAGCCTGCCCTATCCTTCCACTTGTAAATGCAATAGAACAATCCATTGATGATCATCTCGGGAGTGTTGATGAGTATGATGTTACGCAAAGTTGAGCGTCTGTGTAAACACACGAGAGAAGCAATTATGATATCTCTATTTCAAATCACAAACGAGGGCTAAATGAAAGATATAAAAGATATAGAAACCGATTTTCTCAATGCTCTTTTTAGTTCAAATGTTATTCCTAGAATTAGAATAGATCGAAATAAGGTATACCCAGATAAGTTCACTAAAGAAGAAAACAAACGTATAGAAGAGCTAATTACAGATAAGCATACTGTACTTGGCTTCGACATATATAGATACAGTCAGTATGAAAAAGAAAAGCAACCTTTTTTACCTCATCTACTTGAAAAGATCTATGATGAAACATGGCAACTCATTACTCAGAATTTTGAATACATCTTTCAAAAATATAACAGCATAACTAATCGCTCTGGCGAACTAAAAGCCCAGGATTATTACATTGATACAGGTGATGGATTTTTTCAGATATTCGAATCGCCCATACATGCTGTAATTTTTGTTCTTGTTTTTGGCACAATTATGCAATGGTATAATTCCGATCTTTTCATGCCAAAACTTCATGCAAAAATCGGAAATATGATCGTTCGCTATGCACTAACTTACGACAATATTTATAAATATAACCGTAAAAAGAAGACCAATTATTTCGGCGCAGGAATAATAAATAACGCGAGAATATTGAGTAAAGACAAATTGAACCGTTTTCTTATCGATGATAGTACATTCAAGTGGTTTTTAACTTCAATAGCGGGAATTGAAAATCTAATGTCCATTAGTATTAAAGACTTAATAAAACTAAGTGAATTTTCGTCGTATGATATTGAGAAAATGGAAAAGGGACAAAATGCACTAATAAGAGTTGATAATAAAACGCTTTCTCTTGAAGGAATAAAATCTGTAGATGTCCAAAAAATTGGAACGATTAAAGAAAAAAAATCAGAGATAGATATCTATAATCTACATTTACAGGCAACAATTGAATATTCTCCTTTTCTTTCCAAGCAAATCCGTGTTTTCACAATATCTGTTGGTAATTTAAATACGGCCGGGTTGGATGATGTTGGAACACAGAATTAAAGATATACGGGAAAATTATAGGTGTCCGGCCATAGTTCTTTCAACTAACGACTACCCAACCCTGCACTTGCCGTCAAAAACAATTCCGCAAAATCTGCCTGCCCCGTGAGATAGCGAAGCGTTATCTCACTGGGGTTTTCCGCCGCCTGCAATCCGTGGTAAAAAGTCCGCGTTAGTCCATGGTAAAAAGTCTGTGTTCGTCAGTGTCAAAAAAAAGCACTTTTTTGGTCATTTTTGGTCATTTTTTTGTCCCTTTTGTGCATTTTGTGCCTTTTCGCGGCCAAACAAAATCCGCCTAATCCTGTTATCCTGTCTAAAAAACTCTGCGCAATCCGCGAAATCTGCGTCTAAAAAATTCGTGCCAATTCGTGTTAATTCGTGGCTAAATTTTTCTCTGCGCCCTCCGCGTTCTCTGCGGTAATATTCTTTTTTGTGTTAATTTAGGCAAGATTTTTGCGGTTTTTCGACCAAAAGTGCAGCGCCCTAAAAGGTAAAATCGAAAAATCTAAAAAA
>DAOVNI010000094.1 GCA_030630315.1 Phycisphaerae bacterium
CCAATTGGACACTTGGTAAAAACAAACCCAATTCAAACCCAATTTCCGAAAGGCCCAAAATGAGCGCAAGCGTCTTTGTCACAAAGGATTATGACAATGTTACCGCCTACCGGCTCCAAAAAAACAAACCCAATCAAACCCAATCTTTGGTAAAAGATTTGATTGCGTTAGTAAGTGCCTGGATGTTTATTAGCAAAACCGCAAAAAAGTCTTGTGCCCTCCGTTGGGCTCTATTACAATGCTTCGCAGAAAATTTTGATAAGCCAGGGGAGCGAAAGGCTGAGTGTTCGGCTCGGCCAAAGCTGAGAACTGACCCTATGAACCTGCTCGGGATAATGCCCGCGAAGGAAGGCAAAATAGATTTGAAGCACTCCTTCTTGTCCGCCTTGGCGGATCGCAGGGGTGCTTTTTGTTTTTTCACAGTAAATAGAATCTGTGTAATCCGCGTAATCCGTGGTTAAGAAAGGAAAAAAAAGTGAAAGAAACTGATATTTCCAGGACAATTTTGGAAGAATACAACAGAAGATTATTAGAGCATCTTGAAAACGATGTGGTCATAGTCGGTGCAGGCCCGGCCGGGTTGGCAGCAGCGTATTACCTTTCCAAATCAGGAATCAAAACCACCGTAATTGAAAAGAAACTTTCGATAGGCGGTGGAATCTGGGGCGGGGCTGCGGGCTATAATGTGGTTACTTTCGAAGACAAAGACATCTTAGACGAAATAGGTGTAACGACAAAAAAAGAAGGGGATTTATATACGGCAGATGCGATAGAATTTGCTACCGCTCTCGGCTATAAAGCTAAAAAGGCAGGAGCAGAAATATTTAACTTAATAGAGGCCGAAGACATTGTTCTAAAGGAAGAAACCGTCAAAGGTGTTGTAGTTAATAGTGCAAGTGTACGAATGCTCGGTCTGCACGTGGACCCATTTTGTATCTGTTCGAGATGCGTGATTGATGCGACGGGCCACCCGGCTGAACTGGTTGGTATGCTGAAGGCAAGAAAGCCGGAGCTATTCCCCAAAGAGCTACAGGAGTATTTTATGAACGTTGAGACCTCCGAAGCCGGCGTTGTAGAAAAGACAGGTGAGGTTTATCCGGGCCTTTACGTTGCGGGTATGTCTGTATGTGATGTTTATAACCTGCCGAGAATGGGGCCAATCTTCGGCGGAATGCTAAAGTCAGGGAAAAAAGTCGCTGAATTGATAAAAAATAAATTAAAAATTTAAAATGAAAATAACAGGGGTTAGGATGCCGCCTGTTTCCAGGAACTTCGCTGGGTAGCCCTTACGCCTGAAACAACGGTAATCGTCAGCATAAGTATAAACACTATGGTTGTGAACCAATGTCCCCACTCGGCGGTCTGGACATGAGCCATCTTTATTATCACCGTGCCGATAGCAAAGGACTGCACGCACATCTTGACCTTGCCGGAGATGGTGGCGGCAAAGTTGACGCCGCGAGCTTCTGCAATATGACGCAGCACGGTAACATAAGCTTCCCTGGCTATGAGTATAGCTGCAACGGTCCAATGTATTACTGCAAGTGGGGTTTCAGTGAGATTAAAAAGCTTGGGCTCGCCAATTATTGCAAAACAAATAAAGGCGCCGCAGACAAGGACTTTGTCGGCCAGCGGGTCTATCATTCGGCCGAACTTGCTGACAACGTTTAATTTCCTGGCGATGGCGCCATCGACCATATCGGTAAGCCCCGCAATCACAAAGAGGATAAAGGCAAAGTCAAGAAAACCCGGAAAGGGCCGCTCACCTTCAGCATAGAAACGCGGAGAGTAAAGAACCATAATAAGAAAAACGACGGTTAAAACGAGTCGGCCAAAAGTCAAAATGTTCGGAATAAGTTTTAGCATAATCCAAAGTTTACCCTGTTAGAAATTCTATAACAAGCAATAATATCGTCCGAAAAGGGAAAATTTCCAGAAAGACACTGGGCAACAGACATCCGGCAACGACACCGGAGTTTTCTAACAGGGTTTACCCCCTTAGCGGCATAATTCAATACTAAATTTGCTCAACGAGCAAATCGTAGTCTTTTGTGCCAACGACCTTCGCATTGATGAGCTGGCCGGGGCTTGCTGAGCAATTCTTTATTATGCAGACGCTGTCGATATCGGGCGCCTGGCCGTAAAAGCGTCCCTTGCCTGTACCTTCGTTGCCAACCCCGTTAGAAATCGGCGTGTTAGCCCGTAAGTTTTCGTTGGTCTTACGGGGTTTACTTCTAACGGGGTCAACGGAATCAACCAGGCAGGTAAGCTTACTGCCGACCTTGTTTTTGTTTTTGGCAAAGGCGATTTCCTGCTGGGTGAGCATTAATTGTTCGAGACGCTGCTGTTTTATCCGGTCAGGGACTTGAGCGGGCATATTGGCTGCGTCGGTGCCGGATTCGGGATAGAACTTGAAACAGCCAAGGGCGTCGAACTCGGCCCATTTGATAAAGTCCAGAAGCTCGTCGAATTGCCGGTCGGTTTCGCCGGGGAAGCCGACTATCAAAGTTGTTCGCAGTAAACAATCAGGCAGCCGTGAGCGCAAGTTTTCAATCAGTCGGCGGATGCGCTCTTTGGTATCGGGTCGGCGCATAGCCCTTAAGATTTTATTGTTTATGTGCTGGATGGGGACATCGAAATAGTGGACGATTTTTTCACTTCTTGCAATGGTTTCGATTAGCTCATCGTCAATTCCCGCCGGGTAGAGATACATCAATCGAATCCACGCCAGGCCGGCAATTTTTTCAAGCTCCCTTACAAGTACAGCCAGGCCGTTTTTTACCCCGTTAGAAGTCCCCGCCGACAGGGAGCAGACGTCGGGTGTCTTACTTCTAACGGGGTTAATTTTCAAATCTCGGCCGTAGTATGTGGTGTCCTGTCCGATTATGTTTAATTCGACCGCGCCTGCCGAGACCAGTTCGGCGGCCTCGGCGAGAACGAGCTCTTTGGGCTTGCTTCTGAATCGGCCTCTGATTGCCGGTATTGTGCAAAAAGAGCATCGGTGATTGCAGCCCTCGCTGATTCGCAGGTACGCCCAATGACGTGGGGTAATAAGTAACCTGGTTCTATCATCGCTGATGGTGTGCGGTGATTGGTGCAGGAAAGCTGCGGGCTGCTCGCAGGAAAGAGTTTTTTTGATTATCCGGGCGATATTGTCTCGCTGGCCAAGGCCGACAATGGCATCAATACCGTCGGCCTGGTTGAAAAGCTCCCGGCCTAATCTTTGTGGCAGACAACCTGCGACTATTACCTTTTTTACCCGCCGCTGCGGGTCGAGTTTACAGGCCACCGCGTGTTTTACCGCCTCGAGCGCTTCAGCTTTGGCCGGAGCGATAAACCCGCACGTATTGATGACAACGACATCAGCATTCTCAGGCTCGGCGGCTATCAGCAAACCCGCCCGGGCAATTTCGGCTAACATCCTTTCGCTATCAACTATATTTTTAGGACAGCCCAATGCTATAAAGCCGACAGTTACTTTTTTTCGCCTTTTTTTGGCCATAACCCGATAAGAATAGCAAAAAAATGCGGTTTGGTCTAATGTTAATTTGGGTAAGATTGAACAAGTTATTTTTGCTCATCTAATTAAAATATGCTTGACGATAGAGAAATATGCAATATAATATTTCGAGATACCGTCTTTATTTACGTTACGTTAAAAGTGCTTAGGCATAATAGGGGTGGTTTGCCTGTTAGACGTAGGTTTGTAATGGCGGTTATTTGATTATGGACAGCAGCCAGAAAATTAGCCGCAGTCAAACGGTGATTGCGGTTCTGGTCGTGATAATTACGCCGTGGATTGGCGGCTGCGGGGAGTTATTAGGCACAAAACCTGCCGAAATTCAATCCGAAAAGATCATCAGCGATTTGAGTGCAATTAGAATCACACCCGAGCCCAATATCCCTCTGCCGCAAATCTACAGAGACCCACCTAAAATCGTCAAGCAGATAGTCGGTGGTGCCGAGGAGTGGAAACTATTCTACTTCGGCCAGCACCTTGCCTCCGACGAATTACAAGCTATCGTCCATGAGCTGTTTGCCACGCTGCTTTTCAACGCAAAAGGCAAATCAACTGCCGTCAAGGACTACAAAGTCATCAGCATCCGCCCTACCAACCAGTTGATAGTAAGATGCCCCACCAGGGAAGATATCGACGCGGTACTTGAAACTCTGGAGTGGTCGGATGTCCCGCCGGTTCAGGTTAAAATAGAGTGCATTATATCCGAGGTTTATGCGGACAAGACACTGGACCGGTCAACCACTATAGAAATCTTAGAACTATTCGGTGAGGATATTGCTTTGAAACCTGCCGGTATGCCTTTCATCGAGCAGCTTCGCCTGTTAGTGGAGCAAGGGGAAGAAGTATTCCCTGCATTTCCCGGGGCCGTCCTTAGAGACTTAGCTCGTGCAAAAATGGGGCTTAAGGCCGGATACTTGAGCGATAAATTCACAGCTTTGGTGGATGTGTTGGAGTCTCACGGTTATCTCAAAATCCGGATGAACACCGCCCTTGAAGTCGTCAATGGCGAGAAAGCAAAAGTCCAGTCGATTCAAAAAATCCCGCTGCAAAAGATAACTAAGCACGAGCAGCAGTACGGCTGGTCAACAACGCAATTCGAATATGTGGAGATAATTGATTCGCTTGAAATCACTCCCCACGTCTACTTTGGAGACGGCTCCATCGGCCTGAAAACAAAGGCCGTTCTCAGCTCAAAATTAACTCCCGAAGGCGTCAAGCAAATAAACATCGTCACCAGAAAAGAAATCGAAAATGAAGAAACCCGCATCAGACGAGGCGAAAGTTTGGTAATTGGAGGGATAAGAAAGATTGAGGAGCGTGATGTTGTCCGCGGCTTCCCAATCCTAAAAGACATACCCGTCCTCGGCATGCTGTTCTCAGGCAGAGATTTTGAAGAGCGAGCCGTGGAGACTATATTCATATTAACTCCGACCATCTCGACCGGCGGTATCCCAAGAGAAGAAATGCTCGAAGAGCTCAAAAGAAAACACGAAAAGCCTTCCCCCGAAGCCCTGGATCCCCTTGGCATCAAAGCCCTCGAAAGAGAACACCAGCGCAAAGCTGCGGAGGCTGAAGAAGCACGTCTCAAGGCCGAGGAAGAAAAAGCAAAGGCCCGGCACGCCGTTAGAGAAGCCGACGAGCAAATCAAAAAAGCAACAGCCGAGACCAAAAGAGTAAAAGAAAAAGCTGTCGCCGCCGAAAAGCAAGCCCAAATCGAAACAGAAAAAGCAAAAGCCGAGATTGAAAAGGCAAAGGCCGAAGCCGAAATAGCAAAAGCTGATGCACAAAGGGCAACCGCTGAAGCCGAAAAAGCAAAAGCTGATGTACAAAAGGCAACGGCCGAAGCCGAAAAAGCAAAAGCTGATGCACAAAAGGCAACGGCCGAAGCAGAAAAAGCAAAAGCTGATGCACAAAAGGCAACGGCCGATGCAGCAAAAACCAAAGCTGAAGCCGAAAAGTTAGCGACAGAGGCCAAAAAGGCCAAAGCTGATGCGGAAAAAGTCAAAGCTGAAGCTGAAGCAAAGGCCGAGGCCGAAGCCGAAGAAAAGGCCAAACGAAAAGCTAAGGCAAAGGCCAAACGAAAAGCTAAGGCAAAAGCCAAACGAGAAGCTGAAGCAAAGGCCAAAGCTGAAGCCGAGGAAAAGGCCGAAGCTGAAGAAAAGGCCGAACCTGAAGATAAGGCCGAACCTGAAGATAAGAAGCCCTATAGTCGTGTCAAACCTGGGTGACGCTATTAAAATTTGATTTTTAGCGGAGTAATGGTATATGGATAATTTCGACAGCAGCAAAGCCCCCGGCAATGAAAATCTCGACGCACCAATCCCTTTTGACGAAGACCCTGATAAGCCGATTCCTTTTGACGATGTCAATACGAGCGAAACGGGTGTTTCACATTCGCCTTTGACTTTAGGTGGTGGTGGCCCGGTAGAGGCACCGAAGGTTAAGGCGGCACCTCAGCTAACGAGGCCGGCTGAAAAAAAGCCGCAGGAAAAAATAGTTTCCTCCGACCGAATCACGGGCATAAGAACCTTCTTTACAAAACTGCACCCGGGAGCTATGGAGTTTCTGGATGAGCAAATCGGCAACTGGCTTAAAAAAAACCCGGGTGTTACGATAAAACGAACAAATACAACCACGGGTGAGGTCCAGGCCAAAAAGACTGAGCCTAATATTATAATTACGATCTGGTATTAGCTCGCATCTCGCAGCCCAGGGTCAAACCACAAGTCACGACCGATGAGATACCAGCATCCTTTCTTAGCCGGCTCTCGCAGTAATCATTCTTTCAAAGGCCAGCCTGGCGGACAAGGCTCAAGCCACAAATCCGCAAGCCGGGCGTAGTCATAAAAATCAACCTCACCGCTGCCGTCTAAGTCGCCAGGCAATTCGCCCTCTGTCCCAAGCCAGTGCAGTACCAACCTGCCCAGGTCGTCAAATCCTACCTCGCAGCTTGTAAACCAGGAAGTCTGGACCTTGTAGAGCGGTGGAACTTTAGAGTGGAAATGTATCCAGCCGATGTTCTCACCCCAGGCCCAGCCGTCGAAGTTGCCCTCGTGGTCGATAGTAACACCGTAGTGGTTAGCGTCACCGG
>DAOVNI010000236.1 GCA_030630315.1 Phycisphaerae bacterium
GTAAGCAGGGCGCCAATGGCAGCGATTCGCCAGTATTTTGATTTGCGCTTAAAGTCGGTGGATATAAACAGCCAGAAAGACAGCACGACGAAAAGAACCACGACATCGTGATTCCAGGCATAGCCGTTGGCGTAATCGACGAGGGGATTAAATACGTATAGAACAGCGGCTGCCAGGCCCAGGAGCATTCCGGAAACTGCAAAAGACTTAAAGATGTGCCGATATATGCCAACGATGCAAACGGCTATGAGGACATCGCATACGACCGAAAATATTCTACCTGCAAGCAGATAGTGCGTTGTGTTCAACGTTCTGAACAGGGCTGCATAGAGCAGTGGGTGGTATGGCATTTGGGCCGGGTATGAAAAATCCCTGTAAATCATCTTGCCCTGTGCCAGCAGAGAGCCGGCGGTGCAGTACATTTGTTCATCCCGGCCGAGGGGCTTGGTCATACTATTGGCCAGGATTGCAAGTGAAAGAGCAATTAGTATTAAGACAACTAATATATTAACGGTTTTTGCAGACATCATCAGAAAACAGCATGGGCTAAAGCCCATCCTACCTAACTGTTGGCCAGGATTGCAAGCGAAAGAGCAATTAGTATTAAGACAACTAAGATATTAAGGATTTTCGGCAACATTTACCCTGATTTCCTGCGTTACCTTACCATTCAGCCAACTCGCCGAGCAGCTCCTCAACGAGGTCCTTCATCGTTGCGATGCCGATGGGCTTTTCTCGGCCGGCGTGACCGATTCTTGTAACCAAAACGATTCTTTGGTTTTCGCTTTGCATAACATTTATCGCGTCGATAACAGTGGTATCCGCGTCAAGCTTTCGGATTGGCTTTATAAAATTATGCAGGTCGGTGAATTTTTCCGGCGAGCTTAAGCAATCGTAAATATTTATAAAGCCGACGATATTTCCAGGCCGCTCGTCTGTTACCGGCAGACGAGTAAAAGCACACTTTTTTAACTTGTTCAACAGAGCCGAATTATCTGAGTTTTCATCGACCATCTCAACTTTATTAATAGGCGTCATCACGGACCTTATAGGAACGTTTGAGATACTAACCAAGCGGTTTATGATATCGGTCTGCACAGAACTCAAGAGCTCTTCTTCTCGAATGTCTGTGAAAATTGCTCTGATATGATGTCTCTGCACAGCGGTTATCGCCGTCCTGGAGGGGACAGGTGCTCCTGTTAATCGGGCGAAAATGCCGGACATAAATTTGAGCAGGGGCACCACCCCGCACCAGCTAAAAACCTTGTGAAATGCGAATAAAACAGGTGCAAAAAAGGACATTAGATAATCGGCGCGATAAAAGAAAATGTTTTTCGGTATCAACTCGGCGAATACAAACAGTATCGGCACGGTTATCAACGCTGCAAACAGCTCAGCAGTATGTGCGGCCTCAACCTTGCTCAGCAATAAGAAAGTTACAATACTCGTAACAAAATAGTGTGTGAGATTGTTACCTATCAACATTGAAAGCAGCAGGGCGGGGCTGTCACGCAAACACTTGCCAAGGATGACAAATGACCATCGCTTTTTTTCAATACCCAGTCGTAAGCGCAGCCGGCTGAGCTGGTATATCCCTGTCTCGGCCCCGGCGAAGAGACCGGAGAGAATAATGGTAAACACAGCCACCAATATTAAGACTGTTCTATTTATCATCAGTCGGAATCGGTTCAAGGGTTAATATCACGGTTTCAATTCTGTGCTTTTGCACGCGTTCGACGGTGAATTTCAAATTTTTCAAATATGCGGTATCGCCGCTTTTGGGTATTTTGCCGAGAAGGGCGGTTACCAGCCCGCCGATTGTCGATAGCCGGGTTTCTACAGTGTCAATATTGAATGCCTCAGCCCAGTCGTGAATGGCCAGATTTCCTGCCAGCCGATATTCCATCGGGCCTATCTGTTCGATGGGTTCAATTCCGCCCGTAATTTCAATGGGCCCCAGCAGCTCTTCAGCAATGTCCTCCAAACGGATGGAACCTGCAATGCCGCCGTATTCATCCACGACTATGGCTGTGTCGGTACCGGTCTTGCGGAAAAATTCCAGCAGAGATTCCACTGTCTTTTGTTCCGGGACAAAATGCACCCGCTGAACAATCTTGTCCAGTGACATCGTGGGTTCAAGCAATAGCTGCCGGAGGTGGACCAGGCCAACTATATTATCTATTGTTCGCACGTAAACAGGCAGCTTTGTCAGGTGATGTTTTTGCATCTTCTCACGCGCTGTTCGGGCGGAGTCCGTAACGGCACAGGCAATCATATCCACCCGTGGTCGCATAACGTGGGGGACCTTCAGATACCCAAGCTCGATAATCTCGGTCAGGAGTTTATTTTCGTCGGCGGTGATTAGCCCGCGTTTTCGCACTTGTTCAATCAGGGATTTGAATTCATCTGTGGTTATCGGTTTAGCAGGTTGCGGCGGTCCCAAAACCAGCCGGAGAACCGGCTCTACTATTAAAAACCGGAAGACAAATACAATAGGTGTAAAAACCTGCAGACATAAAAAAAGCGGCACAGCGGTGGTGACACTGACGGACTTTGAATTGGCGTAGGCCAGCGATTTTGGCAGTATTTCGCCGAAGAGCACCAGCACAGCAAACGTAATGCAGGCGGTAATTGCCGCGGCGGTCAGGCCGATTTCCCGCCCGACTCTCACCGTAAGGACGCTGGCGACGGCATAAAAGAGAACGTTAACCGTCATATTTCCAAACAAGAGGCAGCTCAGCAATTGCCTCGGCTTGGTCAGCAGTTTCCCCGCCAGCTTTTGCAGTTTATGTTTCGATTTTTGCAGTAAGTTGGTTTGTCTGCGCGAGAGATTAAAAAAGGCAGTCTCGGCCCCCGAAAAAAAAGCAGAACCGCAGATTAGCAGCAACATCAAGACGATATGCCCAATATTTTGGTAAACCTGAGCCACTATCAGCTTTTACCTGATTAACTCGCTTACACTTGTTCTTGCACAGTTACGAGATTGCTTCGTCGCGAACTGAAATTCGCTCCTCGCAATGACATATGGACGCATAGGACGTCATTGCGAGCGAGGCCCTTCGATTACACTCAGGGTAAACTCCACCGAGCGTGGCAATCTCAATTTCAAATGATCGTGCAAATATTATTGCATTTGACTCAGGGTTTGGGTAGGGTTATTTTAAATGTGGTTCCAGTGGCGGGTTTGGATTCGACCGAAATGCTGCCATCGTGTGCGTCTATTATTTTTTTACAAAAGGCAAGACCGAGTCCGGAGCCTGAATATTGTGATGGCGAATTTTTATCTGTTTTCGTGGTGAAAAACGATTCGAAGATATTTTCTAAATCGGCTGGTTCAATTCCGCAGCCGGTGTCGCTAACTTCTATCACAACCACATCGTATTTGTCTGAGGCTTTGATGGTTAAAGTACCGCCGCGCGGCAGCATCGCATCACGGGCGTTAAGAATCAAATTCATTAGAAC
>DAOVNI010000106.1 GCA_030630315.1 Phycisphaerae bacterium
CGCGATGATTTGGTTCGTCCACTCAAGCATAATACGATAGTCTGAGGTGATATACGGGCAGCACTCACATCCGTTGATTATCAATGTCTCTTTGGGCAATCGCGGGTTTGGTTCTATCTTTACCCTTGTCGGGAAGCCGGCGCCACCCATACCGACGATACCCGCCTGACGGACGGCATCACATATTCGTTCCGCTGAATAGTTGTTCTCATCGAAATCATCCTTTGATGCAAAGGCCGGCCGCCTTTTCAGATTGTGTGGTAACGCATCTATAATTATTGCCGGGCTTCGCCCTAAGACAGGGTGCGACTGCAGGGCGATTTCTTTTACTTTTCCGGTGATGGGCGAATGGACCGGTGCCGAGACAAATGCGTCTGAGTCGCCGATTTTTTGTCCCGCCTGGACCACGTTTCCTTTTCTGACCAGTGGCCGGCAAGCAGCACCGATATGCTGGCTGAGCATTATTGCAGCTTGTTCGCCGGCAGCGGCCGACCGTATCTTGCTTTCACTGGTAAGCGCTTTGCTTTCCGGAGGGTGGGTTCCGCCCGTAAAAGTAAATCGGCCTTTAGTGTCAATTCTCATATTTGAGAAATACCTGGATTATTTGTTTTTACTAAGTTGTTTGTTTATCGCCTTTATAATCAGTATCAGAACAAAAGTTACCGACAGGGCAAGCAGGAAGCTAAGGACTGTTCGCAGCTCTTTTGTATTTATCAGGCTCCTTACTTTGGCCAAAATCGCTTCAAAAGCTGCTAAACAGCCAATAAAAACCAATATCGGCAGCAGGAACGCAACCACAGCTTTGAGAACCACCGAGGGGCCTTTAGTATTGCCCAGCTTCTGGTAAACCTCCCGGCAGTCATGCTTCTGGTTACAGTCTTCGCAGAATTTTTGCTGGGCCATAGTTTTTCCTATCGTATAAAATAAACCGAATTTATAATAGATATAGTTGAGATTTTCAAACAGAACTTTTCATAATTGCGGGCATAATTATGTCAAAAAAATTGGCCCTGCTGATATTAGCCGTTTCCTTTTGCTTCTGTACCGGCTGTGCAGTCAATCCCATAACCGGCGAAAAACGCCTTATGATGATTTCGGTACAGCAGGATTTTGAAATAGGGCGCCAATATGCTCCTGAAGTTGAAAAGCAAATGGGCGGCAGAATTGACAATGTGAGTTTGCAGAACTACATTGACAATGTCGGACAGAGAATCGCTCGCGTTAGCCACAAGCCCTATTGGGACTATCACTTCGTCGCATTGAATGATAAATCGATTAATGCCTTTACTCTGCCAGGCGGGTATATTTTTATCACAAAGGGTATGCTCAAGAAGCTGACAACAGAGGCCCAGCTTGCAGGGATATTGGCACACGAGATTGTCCACGTTGTCGCAAGGCACTACGCAGCCGCTGCCAGCCGCGAGACCAGCGAGTCGGGAATAATGGTTTTAGCTGCTGCCCTGAGTGGTGTGAAAGTACCGCGGGGCGCTTTACAGGCGGCAGACCTCGCTCGGCAAATTGTTGGACTTCGATATAGCAGAAAGGACGAGCGAGAAGCTGATTTGGCCGGTCTCGATTATATGGTTGCCGCCGGCTACAATCCTTACGGCGTAATTGAATCTATGCAGATGCTTGAGCGGGAAGATTCGGTCAGGCCGGTTGAATTTTTCTCAACGCACCCGGCCCCGCAAAATCGGCTGGCATATTTGAACGGAAGGATTCAAACGAGGTACGGCACCTTTGGAGGCTTGAGAATCGGAAAAGAGGATTATCGAAAGTTTGTACTGGAACAGTTAGCAAAATTAAAAGATTCAAAAAAGCCCGATTAAATACTTGTCGGCTCAATCTGTGCCATCTGCAGAATCCTGCCGGGCTCCTCCGGCATAGCCGTCCGCGCCGAAAGATAAGCTGATTCAATGACCGCCATATTCTTCAGGTTCTCTCTGCCGCTGCTGCAGAGCTTATTTTCATCGGGCGATAATATACTTAGAGCAAAATTTTCCAGCAGGGCCGTATACCAGCAAAGCTCATCGTCGTCGTATTTCCATTCCTCGCTTCTTTGCCCAAGCCCATCGCTGACGGTAAATTGAGTGTTGCTGACCGTTAAGATTTTATCTTTGCCGTAGACTTTCAAGAATTTCTGTCTTGGCCCAAAGGCCTTGCTCGCTATTAGATTACCAATAAGGGTGTCGCTAAACTTCATCGTTACAACAGCCGTATCTTCTGTCAAATAGAATCGTTGTTGCCTATCTGGAGCCTGGTTGGTGTTTAATGAATAGACCTGCTCGGCTGTGCCGAAGTTCCAGATTATCTGGTCGATTATCCCGTAACAGTTGCGCAGGAGCACTCCGCCGCCGGCCAGTTTCGGGTCGGTCTGCCAGGCAGCGTGAAGCTGGCCGCCCACGTTGCAGAAGGCGGTTATCAGAAAGATTTGTTCAATCCGGCCTTGTTGGAGAAACTGTCGGAATGCAAGAAAGCTTCGGGCAAACCGGCAGGGATTGGCAACAGCGAGTTTTATGTTTTCATCCTCGGCCAGCCGGACAAATTCCGCCGCCTCTTCAAAATTCCTCGCCGCAGGCGCCAGCTTGAGTATATTGAATTTCTTTTTCATCGCTGCCCGGACTTGCTTCTCGCAGCTATACATACCGGCGGCAACCAGCAGACATCGGCTGTCACCGCGCAAGTCCGTCGATGCGGCGCCGGATGACGCACGAGAATCCATTGCTGTTATCAGTTGCCGGTAATCGTCGTAGGCGGTACATTTGTATTCTGCGGCGATGCTTTCCGCAAGCTTGGTGTCTTTGTCGGCGACAGCCACAATCTTGAAATAATCGATTTTCGATGCCACTTCGAGCAGGAGCCGGCCTCCCTCGTCGAGGCCGAGTACCGCGGTTTTTAATTTATCTTCGCTCATCTTATAAAGTGCCCCCAAATTTGCCTTTCACTTTGTAATCTGCAACGCAAACTTTCTGCTCGGCTAATTTTACATTCTATGGACCCAAACTTTTTCCTGCGAAACCGTCAATATACTGAATTCCCGAATAAGCTAAATTTTTTTTTGTTCTGAGACCTATTTTATTGGCCAGCCGTTGTGGGTTATATCTTTTGGGAATTTTATCTTAATTCTTACTCAAAAGCTTTAAAGAGCTATCAATGTTTGGTTTTATATTAACAAAATTGCTATGCTCCGAGTAAGTCTTTTAGTTTCTGCCTGAGAATCTGTGTCCGTGCTTCCAAAAATTCCGGGAATTTAGTAAAAGATAAATTGACTTCTGGAATCATATGCTGCTTTTTATAAGAATCAAGTCCAACAGGTTCCGGTTGAAGCTCTTGCAGCCAAGCTTCAAAGTCCTGGTCGGCCTTGTTCTGATTGACCTTGCCCTGAAGTAATTGCAGATTGCCCAAGTCGTCCTTATGATCCAGCCAACGGTTATGTTCTTGCTTTGAGATACCATTTTTTTGCAATATCTTCGGTTTGAACATACTGCGGGGGAAGATATGGTCAATGTGAAAATGCTGATCGAATTTTAACCAAGGATAAAGCAAAGCAAGGATTGTAAATGTGCCGGATTGTCCATAACGTGTATCGAGCAGTCCATCGATCTGGTCTTCGTCAAATGCCATCGATTTTGCTGTACCGCGAAGTGATTCATAGATATTATCTTCTGGAAAAGAATCACTTGTTTCGGATATGACACGCCGAGTGTTTGTAAGCACATTATCTGATTGTCCGCTGAACGTTCGTTTTAACAGTGCCCGCATTAGCCAGCGTTGCATCCGCTCTCGATCTGCAGCATAGTCTGTCGAGGTGATTATTCCTTTGGGATTACCTTTGCGTAAGATGTAATAAGCCAATGGAATAACAGCATTATTTGAAACCAGGGTGTCTCGGCTATAACCCCAAGTTGTCAAAAGCCTTACAGTTATTGTTAATGCTTCTTTTATTTTAGACCATAGCTTTTCAATCTTGAGCATATTGTCTCTGTTAAAGTTATATATCCGGAAAGCAACCGTCTTTATATCCGAGAGAACAAGAGAAGCTTTTAATATAAAATCTTTCTCAAAGTTGAAGGATTCACCCATAAGGTTCAAATCATCGACAAGACTGTAAATCTCTTCACGTGCGTCATAGTCCTGCCATTGAGCTGTAGCAATAGAGAGAAGTATGTCAGAATAACTAAGCTGCGTGCCGCCGGAATTGACTCGTATGAAAATATTCAGCACTTTTTCAAGGTTATGCTCTTCTTCAAGAAAATAGTTAATCACCTGGCTATGCATAATAACTTCCCAGAGTCTGCACAATGTATCCGAAGGATGCTCAAGTTCGGCTCCAACTAAATCATTTTGATTACAGTATTTGAAAACTTCATTCATCTTCTTGAGCTGTAAAATCTGGCCTACCTGGAACCAGAAATGCCCATCATCTCGCACTTTGGCATCGTCGTCCTGGAGCATTTTAAATTCATATGCCATATCGCTTTCTTCGTCGGGTCTGGTCAGCAGATTTAGATACAACTTGCGTTTGGGAAATGCGTGGTCACTGTTCCAGCGATAGTATGGCATCTTGCTGGCATAGTAGCCGTTCAGACCGATATTCAGAGCTGTCAAACGCTGCTGGCCGTCGAGAACAGCTGTTCGCGGCATCTGGCCAGACACTTTAATCGGCTCATTGCGACGATAGTCACGCTGATGGAATTTGTCCATAAAACGATAAAACTGAAAATCAGTGAGCTTATCCGGTTTGATTTTCCAAAACAAAAAGGTTCCAATAGGATAACCGCGCATAAGGGAGTCAAACAGCCGCTCGATTTGTTCATCAGACCAGACAAACTCACGCTGGATAGCCGGAAGGATATACTGGTTCGATTGAATATTTTCAATTGCCTCTGCAATTTTTATGGGTGTCTGAAAACTCATATTATACTCCTAATTATTGTTTAATTACCTTGGATTAATCCATTCAATAAGAAGTTCCTTAATTACTTTATTGGCCAGCCGCCGTGGGCGGAGGGAAAATCAAAGATTAAAATGTAAAATGCAAAATTACTGTGGTAGCGGAAGCCGGACACATTGGCTCCATGCTTTTTGAATTCTTCCCAAGTTGTGCCAGTGAACAAGTCTAACCAGTAGGTTCTATTCATGATCTTTCCCCATATTCTTTTTTATAGGCAGATTCAGGACAATAGTACCATTAAGAGTGGAAAAGGCAATTGTATTTTGCCCCATTAGAAATCCTGCTTGATGCAGGTCAGCCGTACCCTGAGCGAAGCCCCCGTTCTTGCTTTTGCAAGAAAGCACGGGGGCGCAGCCGAACGGGCTGAGAAAAATGGGTATGATAAGGTTCATATTTTACCAGTATCAATCGTAAACTGGCCTTGCTTAAAAAATATGTCCTTCACCCGAACACTTCTAATGTTCTTTTCTTTGAGGAAGTTTTCAACATCAACAAAAATTTTCGGATATTCAAATGTCATATAAGCCGGTATTTTACGTAGAAATGAACTTTCAAGCCGTTTCATCACCCTGTCCAGATGCTTACTGACAATGGTGAGTTCAAATATCGCAATGTTATCGTTAAAACTAAAGAATCTTAACGAGGCGGGAACGTATGGTAGAATAAATAAGTCAGTCCTTATGATGAAATGGATTCTCTCGCCTTCGACTTTTGGACGTATTATCTCTGAAGGTAACAGTTTGTTGGAAATCAGGATTTCTAAAAGTTCCTCAAGACTGAAGGTTATTTTTGCCATAGTCGCCCTTTACCGGATTTTCCGTCAAGTCTGAGCTTATAATAAGAGAATATTCCGGGCTTCTGCAGAAAAAACTTCTTTATAAAAGAAGCCCTCCAATAATCAGGGCCGCCCACACCCAAGGTGCCGCTGATTGATTGGGAGGGCTTGTAGAAAACTAATGATAGCAGCCAAACATAAGAATGTCAACAAAAAAAATGACAAATCTGCAAATTTCAATCAAAAACGCGGGTAGTTGGAACCTAAAATCGAAAAATCGAAAATTTTTTTATCTCCTTTTCTCACATCGAGTTACGACAATCAGGAATCGAGAATCGACCACTATTTTCGACTCAAACGCGCACATTCGCCCAATTATAGAGGCGTGTTGTTTTACCGCCGAGAACAACGAACTATGAACAACGAACTATTAACTATCTACGAACTACTGGCAACTGGCAACCGGCGACAGTCAACTCTCCTCTGTCTTCTGCCCTCTGACCTCTGTCCTCTGTCCTCTGTCTTCTGCCCTTTACAACTGTAAAGAGTTCTCTACAAATCACCCCTTTTTATGCAAAACA
>DAOVNI010000037.1 GCA_030630315.1 Phycisphaerae bacterium
AATTCTCCTGACGGTCTATACGGCAAGGAAAGACACAAAAAGATTAGCCACAGAGAACACAGAGAAGAATGACGAAATGGATTCCCGCTTGCGCGGGAATGACATAAGGAGCGGGAATGACATAAAGAAGAGTATAGTCTTCGTCGTTATCGGATTGGTGGGATTAGCGCTGGGAGCTGAGATGGCCGTAGAGGGAGCTGTGTTTATCGGTGGGCGAATAGGTTTGAGCAACGCTGTTATTGGCCTGACTATTATCGCGTTTGGTACTTCTCTGCCGGAGCTTGCAACATGTGTGGTAGCTGCTATTAAGGGCCATCACGATATTTCCATTGGCACTTTGGTCGGCTCTAATATTTTTAATGCACTGCTTGCTCTTGGCGTTGCGGGAGTTATTCGGCCGTTTGATGTCGTAAAACGTCTCGCAGCAGGCAGTGACTACTGGATTATGATTGCCGTTAGCGCCGCTTTCGCAGTTCTGGCCGTACTCGGCCGACGTGTCATCGGCCGAGCAGCCGGCATTATTCTGCTCTCCAGCTACCTCGCCTATATGGTGTATCTGTTTGCCTATGGCAGATAGCCCTGCTCTCACTCTGCGTTTGCATCTCCGAAATTCGTAACCGCAAATTCGCCGTGATATTTGCGTGCCGCTGCGTCATAGGCCTTTGCGGCGTCGGTTTCATCCTTGAATAGCCCTAAGAATTTCTGTCTCCCATCGACCTGTATTCTTGCGCTCCATCGTCTGTCCCGGCCATAAAATGAAACGCCTTTATATTTTGATCGGCTCTTTACGTTTGGCTTTCGTCTGTTACATGCATTCTGACTGCGAGTTGCCAGCCGCAGATTCGCTCTTCGATTGTCCAGCCCGTTATGGTTAATATGGTCGCAGAACTCGCCATTGCGCGCTCTCGTAATTTCTCGGTGCATCCATATGACCTTTTGCTTGCCGCCTCTTTCCAGACGAACTCGCCGCGTCGCGTAAAACGTGCGCTGACCTTTTTGAGCCTGCCATTTGTGCTGGTTGAGGTGCTCGAACTCGTCCAGGTCAACTATGGCGTATTTACCTCGTGTTAAAGCTATCCTTCTGAATGCGTAGCCGTAACGAATCCGCCGATACAAAAGCACGGGAAGGACTAACACGCGTTCAACCCAATTCGGGATGTTGACAACAAGCTGAATAATTCCCTCCATCTGTCATTCTGAACGAAGTGAAGAATCTCCAACCCCCAATCACCAGTTACCAATTAACCAATTAACTAATTACTCAAACTGACCGTTTTTAGACCTATTTGTTGTATAAGTTCTTTTTTAACAAGAGGTTGCATTAAATTGCAAAATGCTTTATTTTTTGCTCAAACTTCAGCAAAAACCGTATTTCTGATGTTTCCGGGCACATTCAGCCAAAGAATCGGTCAGTTTGAGTAATTAACTACTCACTATCCCCCTCTATAAAAGGATGAATATGCACAAATGAGTCGAAAATTAGCGATTTTTAGCGAACTTGATTTTTGGTAAGTCGTTGCTGTGTAAAGAATAAAAAAAATTTTCAAAAAATCGATTTTTGTTGCTAACTACCCGCACTTTTGATTGAAAATTACGCCAAATCTTGAATCTGAAATTTGAAATCCCAATTTCCCTACAGATTTGATTGATTTGCCCGCCCAACTACGAACTACGAACCACGAACTCGCTTGCGGTTTTGACAACCAATCGGTAAAATGGTGCGGTGAGCGTCAGTTTGTGTGAAAAAACGGCTATTGAAATATATTAGGTTTTGTGGTATTGTAAATTATTTGTGTAAAATTGAGTTCGGAAAAATTCTTTGAAAGGAGACCAGAATGAATGGCAAAACGAAACGATTTAAGACAATCCTTCTCTTGGCAAGTCTCGTGGTGGTCGGGCTGATTGTGCTCAATGGCTGTAAGAAATCTGAGCCTCCCCCGCCTCCTGAGCCCAACGTGCCTGCCGCTGCGGCAATCGCGTAGACCACCCGCCCCATAATTGCTCAGCCTGGGGCGACTTAGGATTGGTGAGAAAACGCAGGCCATTGTAAATCATCAGAAATGCGATTGGCAAGGGCCGTGAGCATACAACTTGCGGCCTTTTTACTCCGTTTTCCATTCCGTATTTACTGCACAAGGCCACGCTCTGGGCGGGCCTTTCCGGAGACCCTCCTACGGACGTTTGGATACTCCCTGTTTGTTTATGCAGTGGACATTGGTTGCCGTTATCACCGGTGGACTCATTATCAGCTTCAAAGACAAAAAGACAGAAAATGAGCAAGAGCAATAAGTAAGTCGAGACGAGCCGGCGCGAATTATTAAAATCGTGCGGTGAAAAAATACCTTTTTGAAAGGAACTGATATGGATATAAAAGAATTTGTTTCTGACACGTTGAAACAAATCATTGATGGAGTCGTGGATGCACAGGAATATGCGAAGAATAGGAAAGCAGTTGTGGCACCATATCACGACTATCAAAGGAACGTTGGTTTCGACGTTGCGGTTACTGTTGATGAAAGTAAGCAAAAAGAAGGTAAGGCCGGAATAACTGTATGGTCAGTAGGAGGCGGCGTAAGCGGTAAGACTGAATCGTCAAGTAGCACTGTAAGTCGTATTAAGTTTGAGATACCTATTGAATTACCTCAGGGTAGTGAGATGCCGCCGATACCTCGAGAAACTGGCCCCCGTGACCCAATGGAGATGTGATAAGTAATTCAGGACTCTAATATGTTTTTAGTAGTACTCGGTTACATATGTTACGCAATTCTTCTTTTTATCACGGTAGTATGGATGTTAGGTGTAAGGTATAAGACTGATGTAATTTATCCAACTATATTAGGGAGTATTTATTTCGTAACTTTAAGTATTATCTTTCCGTTAGCAGGAATTAACCATCTACATCTTTTGTGGTTAATCCCGCTGGTTTATTTTATGACACTTCTTAATACCTATATTTGGGCTTATAGGATTCCTTTTGTAACTACCATATTGAGTTTTATCTGCGATACATATACGGCAATATTGAGGATAGGAAAAAGATAGGGAGATTTGGAAAATGTTTCGTACTTTTATACAGTGTGCCGCATTCTTGCAGGCGGTTATATCAGCGGTTTTCTTAATTAAAGCAGGAATTAGCATATCTGTAAAAGATATGGCAGAACTGTCAACAACGAAATGGGGCTACAATTCGGCTGTTCTGAAGAACCTTACCCAACAAAGAGCTGATACAAGAGTCGGGTTTTCATTACTCCTGTTCAGCGTTGTTCTTCAATTCCTACACTGGCTATTACCATTCGGAATTGATGACCTTGGAATAAATCGAAAAGGTGTAATCTTAGCTATTGTTGTTTCGATACCAATAGGGATTGTCGCATACAAACTTTCTCGTTATTTACAACAAAAGTCGTATACACAAGCAGAGAATATATTCAAAAAAGCGGAAGATGACCAAAAACAATAAGTAAATCGGGACAATCCGGCGGGATGGACCAAAATAAATTGCTCTTAATTAAACAGAAATTAAAAACACGGTACTGAAAGGGGCATTATGGAAGCGAAGGATAAGCTTGGATCTCTCCGATCATTGGCCCAGATACATCGAGGTCAATTCGATGAGAGACACCGTTATGAGTGGAAAATAATTTTTACAATTCTTTCATTCTACGTTTTGTCGGCTGCTCTTAGCTGCAAGAAGGGCACCGCTTTACCTACCGGCACTTGGTTTCACTGGACTGTATGGATTAGCTTCATTACTTTAGCTGCCCTATCCAGTGTATTCTTAGCTTTTATCCACGTTGCAAATCACAAAAATATATCAATTGCTGAGAATGCAGAAAATGCTATGGAGCCCATCCTCAACGGAGAAGAGCATAATCTCGACCTTTTTAGTTACGGCAACTGGTGGCCCGGATGGAAAAAACTTTTCAGGGGCAGAACTTGGGCTTGGTTTTGGCAAACGGTCGTTTTGTTGCTTTTTGCTTTGAGTTGTGCTGTAGTTATCACTTGTCACTAGCTAATAAGAGATACTCACGCCGCAGCTTGAGCGCAACGTCAAAATACGACCTCTAATAAATAAAAAAGTCAAAGCTGACCAAAACAAATCTTGCAGTAGTAACCGGTATGGGTAGAATTTATAAATAATAAAATCTATTGAACAAAACTGTCAAAAATCAATATCAATGAAATATCCACACTGGCAATATTACAAAAGTATACTGGGAGATCTTGAAGTTCTCTCTCAGTACGTTGAGATATCAACAGATAATTATACGACGCACAGCCTAGAGTTCACGAGACTTCTACTTTCCGTTGGTTCTGAAATAGACGTAGTGGCAAAATTACTGTGCAAAGCAACAGGCCCGGAGGCTGGCGCCGACAATATTAGTAAATACCGAGAGATTCTTACGCGCAAATTCCCAGGTCTGCCCGAGGTGGAAGTTTCGCTTCCCAAATATTTAATTTCTTTAAAACCATGGTTTGATTGGCTTGAGAATAGAACTCCAGAATGGTGGAACTGTTACAATAAGGTAAAGCACGAAAGATCTCAGCACTTTCGTGAGGCCAACTTGGTGAATGTACTCCTTGCCACGTCAGGGCTATGTATCCTTGTTTCGTATTTATATTACGAAAACCTTCCCAATCTTGTCGGCATTACTCCCCTCTTTATGTTTCTGGATCAAAAATACAAAACAGGACATCCAAAAATACTGGTGAAAGGCGACTACATTTTGCCAGATTTTCAGGAAAGACAAGAAAGAAAAGACGTCCCCCCACCCGTATGACCTGTTTTTCTCTGGCCATTACGAACTACAACCCCGGCCGGTTCGACAAAATTTGTTCTGAGCAGGTTAAATATTGCTTTTTGTGCGTAATTAAACTACAGTTGTTTGAAATTATGTGATACGATCAAGCGATAGTCACATGTGGAGCGGAACGTATATGCAAATCCTACAAGACATATTCAAGCAAATCCCAAAAATATTCAGATATTTGATTCCAGGTTTTCTATTAATAGTTTTCTTCAAGATGTCGCTTCCAGACAAGCAAGAAAACTCACTCGTCAAGCTCATCAACGACAACATCTACATCTTCATAGTTTTTGGCGGTATGGTCGCCTACCAGATACATCGGTTGATTTTCTGGCTGATTGATGAGATATTTTTTAAGTGCCGAGGTCACACTTGCTGGACGTTTTTCAAAATACGATATGGTAAAGTCGAGCAAGTTGGGGCTCCTAAGAATAATAAGGACGAGGAGCATACTGCTCGAGAGGCACATGCCATAATCGGCTACATGGACTATCGCTGGTCCATTCTTCATTCGTGTCTAATCACAGCAGAGTTGGGTTTTCTTTTCAGTTGGCTCGCGAGGGACTGCTCTCTAGTTCACGAGTACCGTGAACCCATCAGGTGGTGTTCCGTTGTTCTCTTTTCTATAGCCCTCTGGATGTACTGCTATTTGACAAAAATAGAACTTGAAGAAATCTCCAAATGGGACAATGCCTCGAACAAAGCGGGAGACAAATAGTTGTCGGACATTGGAGTAATCATGATTACCAGAAGAACTGTCATCATTAGTTTAGCTGTGAGCTTCTCGCTGCAATGGGCCCTTTCGGTTCTTTTCTGGATGGGCCCTTTCCACGCTCGGCCGATGGTTATTTGGCTGGCCCCGCTTGCTCCGCCTTATTATGGCGTTCGCTTTCTCATCGAAAGAGATCTCGACGTGGCTTTGGTTTCGCTGATTGTTACCGTCCTGACAATCGTTTTTTGCTTATTAGCCGTACTCATACGCCGCACTTCCACTCTCATCTCGGCCCACATTATGTTAGTTGCCTATTGGTTTTGGAGTTACTGTCTCATCGGAATCGGCGTATAAGAAGAAAACCCGTAATTCCCGTCAAAACAAATTCGTGACTCGTGGCTCGTGGGCGATATTGATGTCTGCAATCCCGCTTTACGTATACTTCGGCTTGCATTTCAGGTGGTCGCGGGTTTCCTCGATGATGTCCCAATGGCCGGATTCCAGGATGCTGGCCTTGGTAACGCTGCGTCGTTGATGGCCATCATCAATTACCAGGTAGCCGGAGTTTTTAGTTATCCTTTTGAGCTCAGCTAAGAATTCTGTGTGGTTCTTGATAATGTGAAACATATCAAGAGCACATACTACGTCTGCTATTGTGCCAGGCAGCCTGCTGCCATATCCGCTCGCCAATACAGCTTCGATGTTTGTTAATCCATATTTGTCAATCTTTTCCTTCACGGCTTCGACAGCCAGTTCGTGAATATCCACCGCAAAGACTTTTCCGTGCCGGCCTACGAGGCGTGCGAATCTCGTGGTGTACCTGCCCGGGCCGCAGCCGTAATCCACGACCGTCATACCCGGCTTCAATCCGAACTTTTTGACGCGTTTGTCTATGTATGGGTATATGAAGTCTATGACGTGAAAGATAATGTTCATAAACTTGAAGTGCCAGTCCGGCATTCTCTCGGTTTTTCTTTTTTGCACTATGTTCTTAATAAAGGACATAAGTGCCTCCACTTAACCACTCACCATCCCCAAATCCGTGTCAATCCGCGTAATCCGCGATTCAAAAGGACATACAATCTGCAAACACGGCCTGAAAGTCCGGCTCGTGCGCGATTTCAACGTATTCAATTCTGCAGGCCAGTTCGCAGGCTTTCGCCCGGCACTGCCGGCTAAGCAGGAGCATCTGCGCACCGGCAGCGGCGGCATTGCCGACAAAATGGATTCGCTCCGCCGGAACATCAGGCAGCAGTCCTATCCGCAGCGCACTTTCAGCCCGGATGTAATTGCCGAATGCGCCCGCTAAAAAAATCTGTTTTATGTCAGAATCTTCGAGGCCAAGTTTTTTCTGCAAAAGTTTAATGCCGGCCCGGATGGCGGCCTTGGCAAGCTGGATCTGCCGGATATCCTTTTGAGTCAGAAACACCGTTTCAGCGGCGCCGCTTGCTGTCAGGATAAAGACCGGCTCGCCGAGTTCGGTGCGTATGCGAGAAACAATAGCCACAGGCACCTTATCTGCCAGCGAGCTTGCCCTGACGAACCGCCCGCTTGCGTCAACGATGCCCAGCTCCAGCAGTACCGCCACCGCATCGATTAGCCCGCTGCCGCATATCGAGCGAGGCGGGCAATCGCCTATCACATCCAGAACTATGTCATCTTCGCCTGCGACGACCGCTTCTATGGCGCCTTCGGCCGCCCTGCTGCCGCAGGTTATACGTGCTCCTTCCAGAGCAGGCCCGGCAGCACAGCTTGCCGCATAGAGTTTATCGCCGGTGCCGAGTACAAGCTCGCCGTTTGTGCCGATATCGACGGCCAGTGTCATTTCTTCAGCCGAATCGATATCGACCGCAAGTGCGACAGCAGTGGTATCTGCGCCGACGAAGCCGGCTATATTGGGAGCGGTATGGATATTGCCGGCCGGGTTTATTTGCAGGGCCAGCTCATTAGCAGGTGTGTCTCTGGCATCAAGAGAGAACGCCTTGTACGGTGCCTGCCCGAGCTGCTTGACAGGCAATTTAAGGAAAATGTGGTTCATCGTAGTATTGCCGACGACGGCGATTTCATATATGCACTTTGCATCTACGCCGGCCTGTTTGCAAAGCCGGGCAATCAGTTCATTTGCGCAGTTAATTATTGTGTCGTGGAGTTCGGCTAATTTTGCGTCGGTTTGAGCGTAGGTGATTCTGCTGATGACATCATCGCCGTATCGGCTTTGTGGATTTAATTCCGCCTGAGTTGTTAGGCATCGGCCGTCTGTCATATCAATTAACCTGGCAACGATTGTGGTTGTGCCGATATCGATTGCCACGCCGAATATTGGGCCAGCGGAATCGGGCTGCAAATATTTTTCGTATATGTCGGGCTGGATTCTGTCTTTTGTATCAATACCCTCAGCGAGGATTTTCTGCTCGAAGAACCTGGAGCCGGCCGGAATCGTTACCGTAAGGTCGTTTTGAATATGGTACTGACAGGCCAGGACCTGCTGCGAGTCCGGCTCAAGGTTTACGACACACTTTTTACAGGTACCCTTGCCGCCGCAGACGGTGTTTAAGATTATGCCTGCCTGGCCCGCGGCCTCGATAAGTGTCGCACCTGCGTGAATCGAAATTTGCTTATCATCGGGCTTGAAAGTTATATTGAAGTGTTTCATTTATCGTATATCGTGCCTTCGCTTCGCTCAAGGCCAAGATTGTGTATTGCGTATATCGTATTGCATATATCTTACGCGATACTCGATATGCGCGATGCGCAACGAATAATCAGCGGATTTTATGCCGAATTTTCCAGCGGGCGCGTCTTTTTTTACTGCCTACTTTGCGTCTGCGTCTTGATTTTGCCATTTATTTTTCCGCAAAACACCTGAAACTTTGTTACAAAATACTTTTAATCCTTTGGAATATATGGTATTATAACGAAATGTAAAAGTAAAAAGTTAAAAGGGCGAATTTTTTTGCTATAGTTTTTGCCGGTTTAGATTGGGGTGCGGAAATGATTCAGTGCAAAGATTGCGAATTTTGTGAGATTGGTCCTGACAACCAAAGGACTTTCAAATGCGACCCGTTTACCAATATCAAGGAGCCGGAGTGCATAGCCAAATGGCAGCTAATCCGTCTTGATATGCTGGTAGCCAGCTATCAGAGGATGCTCAAGTGGTATGGGAAGTTAGCCCCACTTCAGGATAAGCTGTTCAAGTATATGCAGCGAGAAATCGAGGATATTGACGAAGCTGAGCGCTGGAAGGTTGACGAGGAGGAGGAGGAAGAAGAAGAAGAGGGCTGAGAGACCGGAGCAAATCGGACTTGGCGGGCAAAAAAACAATCAGATTTTTCCTCATTTGTACAATAAATATGCAATAAATCAATTCCGGATACCGTCTTTATTTATGTAAAAAGCGCTTAAATATGGCAAAGAGCGACAACTTAGCCCGGATAATAATCGGATGTAAGGCCGGTTCGGCCGAAAGTTTTTCGCAATTGGTTGATATTTACGCAAACCGGTTTTATGGCTATTTTTACCGATTAACGGGCAATAAGGTGGTCAGTGATGACCTGCTTAGCGAGCTATTTGTTAAGT
This sequence comes from Phycisphaerae bacterium, assembly GCA_030630315.1. Classification (GTDB taxonomy): domain Bacteria; phylum Planctomycetota; class Phycisphaerae; order Sedimentisphaerales; family Anaerobacaceae; genus JAUVYQ01. Next base: position 9,097 of record DAOVNI010000037.1, read on the forward strand.
TGGTGGAGAAAATCAGCTCCTATAAGGGCGGCTCTTTTGAAAGCTGGTTGTTCAAAGTAGCATCGAATATTTTTCACGATTACTTAAGGGGCAAGCAGCGGCGGAGAAGATTGCTGGAGGTCCGAAAAAAGCAGCTTGAATCAAGGAAACAAGAGGTAAAAAAGTCCGATAGCGAAAGAGTCGATAAATTACAGATACAGCTTGAAAAGCTGGATGCAGATATGAGAGAATTGATAATGCTGCGTTTTTATTCGCAGTTGAAGCTGAAGGAAATAGCGGAAATGCGGTCTGAGCCGATAGGAAC
>DAOVNI010000002.1 GCA_030630315.1 Phycisphaerae bacterium
TGATGATGATAACCGCCAACGGAATAATTATTCGCACCGGTCTGGAAAAAATCCGCTCGATTGGCAGAAACACACAGGGCGTTCGCTTAATCAAGCTCAAAGCCGGTGACAAGCTCGTCGCCGCTGAAAAGATAAGTCCCGAAGATGTAAACGCCGTTAGAAGTAAGTCAGCAAAAGAGAGCGCCGCAGCGTCGGTACAGACTTCTAACGGGGTAAGCGCCTCAAAAGAAAAAGCCGACACCAATCAAAAGCCGGAACCAAAGCCGAAAGCTAAACGAAAAGCTAAACCAAAACCGAAGCCGAAAGCCAGGCCGAAATCCGGTTCAAAACCTAAACGTAAAAAAAAGAAAGGAAGATAAGCGAGTACAAAGGCCGGGTGAAACGCTGCGGTCAGAACGACGATGGGGTGATATACTCGTGGTGCATCACTGAGGTAGCAGACAACGGCTTATACGAATGGGGGCCCTGAAGCGCTTTGTCTGCGGTAGAGATGTTTGCATTGCTCTTTAGTTTTAGTAATGCTTTGAAGATGTCAAATGTCGTTACTAAGCCCTGCACTTTGCCCCGCTGATCCATCACAGGCAAGCACCGCACGCTAAACCGGCGCATATTTTGCATTATAGCCGGAAGCGGCGTCTCGGGGTTTATAGTGAGAACCGGCCTGGTCATTACCCATTTAATCTTGATTTGAAGTGTAGCGTCATCCGACGGTCGGCGCCATCTCGCAAATACAGGTCGCAGATAAGGGCTGATTGCTCCTGTCAGGTCGTACCTTGACACAATACCTTCCAACACTCCATTCCGGCCTACCATCATATAGCCGGCATCGTGCTGCTGCATCTTTGCCAGAGCCTGCTGTACGCTATCATCCGAACTGCCCCAGACGACGTCTTTTTGCATAATATCTTTTGCGCATATCGCTTGGACCGACGATGGATGATAGACGATTGACGATGGACGGTTATCATCACTCGTCCCTCGTGCCTCGTACTTCGACTCAGCCCTGGCCTTTGCCTCAGCTTCAGCCCTCGCTTTTTCTTCGGCTCTTGCTCTGGCCTCGGCTTCAACTCTTGCCTTCTCTTCAGCTTTTGCTTTTAACTCAGCTTCTACCCTCGCTTTTTCTTCGGCTCTTGCTTTGGCCTCGGCTTCAAGTCTTGCTTGAGCTTTTGCTTCGGCTTTTGCCCTAACTTTGGCTTCGGCCCTGGCACTTTTTTCAGCCCTTACCTTTACTTTCCTTTCGGCTTTGGCCTCAACTCTTGCCTTTTCCTCAGCTTTTGCTCTTAACTCCGCTTCAGCTCTCGCCTTTTCTTCGGCTCTTGCTCTGACCTCAGCTTCGACCCTTGCTTTTCCTTCTGCTTTTGCTTTCGCTTCAGCTTCGACCCTTGCCTTTCCTTCTGCTTTTGCCCTTGCCTCGGCTTCAACTCTTGCCTTCTCTTCAGCTTTTGCTCTGGCCTCAGCTTCAGCCCTTACTTTTTCTTCTGCTTTTGCTCTGGCCTCTGCTTCGGTCCTCGCCTTTTCTTCGGCTTTTGCTTTTAACTCGGCTTCGGCCCTGGCCTTTTCTTCAGCTCTTGCTTTTAACTCGGCTTCAGCCTTCGCTTTTTCTTCAGCTTTTGCTCTTAACTCGGCTTCAGTTCTCGCCTTTTCTTCGGCTATTACTCTGGCCTCGGCTTCGACCCTTGCCTTTTCTTCAGCTTTTGCTTTTAACTCCGCTTCAGCTCTCGCCTTTTCTTCAGCCCTTGCTTTTAACTCGGTTTCTACCCTCGCTTTTTTTTCGTCTATTGCTCTGGCCTCTGCTTCAGTTCTTGCCCTTTCTTCAGCTATTGCCTTAATCTCAGCTTCAACCCTGGTCTTTTCTTCAGCCTTTGCTCTGGCTTCAGCTTCAACCCTTGCCTTTTCCTCAGCTTTTGCTTTTGCCTCGGCTTCGGTCCTGACCTTTTCTTCAGCTATTGCTCTGACCTTAGCTTCAGCCCCTGCCTTTTCTTCGGCTTTTGCTTCGGCTTTTGCCCTAACTTTGGCTTCGGCTCTGGCACTTTTTTCAGCCCTTACCTCTACTTTCCTTTCGGCTTTCGCTCTCGCTTCGGCCTCAACTCTTGCCTTTTCCTCAGCTTTTGCTTTTGCCTTTGCCTTTTTTTCAGTTTTTGCTCTGGTTTTTGCCTCAGCTTTTGCTCTTATCTTTTTTTCAGCTTCAGCTCTGGCTTGAACTCTGGCTTTTGCTCTGGCTTCGGCCCTGACTCCCTTCTTACCTATACAGGAAGGGTCTAACGGCCAATGTTTCTTTCCGCATTTTTCACACGTCGGCGTAAATTTCTCATCAGGGAACGGGATTGTTTTTATAATAATTCTGGAAACCGCCTGCTCTTTACCTTCATCCGTCTCGTTCTTTTTCTTACCAGCACAAAGGCGGAAGGGCCAATGTCTCTGTCCGCATTTCTTACATGTCGGCATAGTTCTCTTAGTGGAAATGCTGTCACGAACAAGCTCAACCGTTTTTGTCGGCGACTTTGTGACTTGTGACTTGATTTCTATTGGAGGTGCTGCCATTTACAGGGTTTGGTTATTTTGTTAGTTTTTTTGAAAGCTATTTGCAACTTCTTCCGTATAACAACAAGAAATCATCGATACATCCATTTTTAACACTACTCATCCACTTCATTTTCGATAGATTTTTTCAATACTTTAAGGTTTTTCCATATAGTTAGGCCGCTTTTGGAGTCACGGCTGTTCGTCCGGTGCCTGGCAGAGCCACAGCAAATTGTGCGTACACCGTTTTAGACAGGATTTGCTTGTTTTTTCACATTCTCCTTTATCCTGTAAATCCTGTCTGAAAAATTTCATATCTGCAGGTATGGCGTTCGCCCAATATCCTTGCTGTTCCAGATGGGATTTGACAAGCAGCGGAAGGGCGCGTTATGTTACAGGCCTGATGAGTAACTCCAAGGCAAATAAAAGCCCCAGGCTGATTTATGTAATCGCCGGCAAAGAAGATTCTTTGCTCAACGCCCGGTACCGGGAGCTTCTTGATGAGCTATTAGAGCCGTCGGAAAGAGTAACGGGACTTTTTAGCGCCGAGGCCGCTGGAGTCTCGGTCTCCGAGGTGCTGGATGAGCTGCGGACCGCCCCGTTCTTAACCGAAAGAAGAGTTGTTGTTGTAAAAGGCGCCGACGATTTCGTCTCTGAAAACCGCCAGTTACTCGAAAGATATTTCGATAAGCCCTGCCCCACCGGCGTACTTGTATTGACCGTAACCAGTTGGGACGCCCGGACCAAACTGGCCAAGAAACTGCCCGGGGTCGGCAAACTAATCAGCGTAACGCAACCCAAACCCTGGCAACTGCCGGGCCGTCTCATCGAATATACCAGAGACGCACACGGCAAAAATCTAACCAAAGATGCAGCCGAACTTCTAATCGAGCTGACCGGCGATAACCTGCCCCGACTGTACAGCGAAATCGACAAGCTGGCCACATTTGCAGATACCGAAAAAGTCATACACGTGCGACATATAGAGTCATTGATTGGCCACAATCGGATATTCGGCGTTTTTTCGGTGATTGACGCTTGTTTGGCCGGTAATGTTGCGCGGGCTGTCGACCGGCTGAGAAATATGTTCGCGGAGGACAGAACAGCACAGTTCTCCGTCGTCGGCGCTTTTGCGTTTCATTTCCGCAGGATGTTCAACGCCAAAGTTCTGCTTGAAAAGGGCGTTCGTCCAGCCGAGGTTGCGAACCGGCTGCGAATCTGGGGCAACAAAGACGGCTTTTTTGCACAACTGCGAAAAATGACGTTGAAACAAATCGGCGACAACTTACAGCAATTAGCCGCGACTGATTATGCGATAAAAACCGGCCGAACAAAAGCCGAAGTGGCGGTAGAACAATTGGTACTCAAACTCACCGCCAGCTATGATACCCGCTGAAGCGCGGTAAGAAACACGTAGATTTTGGTTAAGTGTTGCCGTCGTGACAAAGTGGTTGCTAAAACATTTTGAAATGCTCACGGTCTTTTTGTATTTTGGCGTTTTTAACTTCTGCGAGCCAGCGGTCTGATTCGGCTTTGCTGTAGCCCAGAAAGGCGCTGTTTTTGTCGTGATTTCTAAATGCCTTGTAGACCTTGGGCTTGTTCACATTTGCGTAGCAGTATATGCAGCCGTGCGGACAGGTATCATACGTTCCAATGTCTGTGCTCTCTGTGCAGCCACATTCATTCCTTGTCGGCTTATGGCTGTAAGAGAAGCCGTCCGGGAAAAACAGCTCCTCAATGATGCCGCCGTCGATGCAATGGGCTTTTTTGATTCTCCCATTAACTAAATAATCGCCGCAGCATGAAAACATCTGGATTCCGTAACGCTCTGCGATAACCGCTAATTCATTTGCCAAATTAATCTTAAAATCGCTGCTACAATCAAAGATTTTTAAACCTTTTGACTTCTCAAACTCAGCAAAATTGCGAATGACCTTGCCGTATTTTACCACGAAGCTGAAATAGCAGCGCTCAACTACTCCCTCAAACTCCGACGCAAGCTTCTCAAAGCTTCTGATGTAAAAATTGGCGTCGCTAATACTTGAGATGATAATCGGGTCAAACCTCCAATTTATATGCCGGGGCGAATACGTCTTACTCAATTCCTTTAATGCGTCAATAGCCACCTGTTTTTCCACATTACTTTCAAAGACGCTCGGCAGGCCGGTAACAGTATAGTTGAAATAGAACTTGTACTCTAAACCATCGATGATTTTCAGGTTCTCAAGAAAAGGGCTGAAGTTTTTGGACCAGAACACAAAACAAGCAACGTCCCGGGGCTTTAGAGAAACAATATATTTTTGTCCGCCAAAGGGATGCACTACGCCGGCAAAGCCATCTTTTAGCCGGCCCATAAACCAATCCCCGTAAAACGCCGGGACATCTGTTCTGCGGGATACCGAAATAATCCTCTTCATTGCTCGCCAACTCTTAAGGCAGGATTTGCCCTTTTTCGTTCAAGTGCCAATGCTACGAATTGTATCCGGCTAAATGATGAGAATTAAATCCTGCAAACAATACTGCAAAAGGGATAAAAACCGGAGAGGGCGGGATTCGAACCCGCGGTACCCTTCCGGGCACACCGGTTTTCGAAACCGGCTCCTTCAGCCACTCGGACACCTCTCCAACTATTTACTATTTACTATTTACTATTTACTATTTACTATTGAAAATTAGAAAAGGCATTAAAACTAACTCAATAATAAATAGAAAATAGCAAATAGTCAATGAAGATGTATATCATACCGGCAATCGACCTGATGGACGGTAAATGCGTCAGACTTATTCAGGGTGAATATCACCGGCAGATAACCTACCGGAACGACCCCGTCAAGCAGGCCCGGGAATTTAGCCTGGCCGGAGCAGAGTGGCTGCATATTGTCGATTTGGACGGCGCCCGGCTCGGCAGGCCGGTTAATACCGATACAATATCAGCCATAGCAGCTCCCGGACAACTCAAAATCGAGGTTGGCGGCGGACTGCGCGACGAAGCCGCCATAAAACAACTGCTCGATATGGGCGCCGAAAGGGTGATAATCGGCACGAAAGCCGTGAGCGACTTCGAGTGGTTCAGCCGGATGGTGGAGAAATTCAGCGGCAAAATCGTACTCGGTCTTGATGCCCGAGGCTCAAAGGTCGCCACCCACGGCTGGACAAAAGACAATCCGCAAGATTTGCTGGACTTTGCAGCCGAAGCGGCGAAACTGCCTCTGGCGGCAATAATATATACCGACATCACCAAAGACGGTATGATGGCAGGGCCAAACTTTGAAAGGACAAAGATGCTTGTCCAGGCGGTAGAGGTGCCTGTCATCGCTTCTGGGGGCGTAAGAGAGATAAGCGATATTAAAAAGCTGGCCGAATTGGCAGTTGAAGCGGTGATAATCGGCAGAAGCTTATACGAAGGCACACTCAAACTTACCGACGCAATAAAAGCAGCAAAACTCACGCCCTTGAGCGGCTTTTAACTTAAAACACCGACCAGGAGAGGGTTTAATCGCCCCGCTCGGGAGGCTCGAATTTGTACCCGATTTCTCTTATAGTGTGAATAAACGTCGGGTTGTGGGGGTCGGGTTCTACTTTGTTCCTCAGCGTGGTGATGAAACGGTCGATGCTGCGGGGGCCAACGAAGCAATTATAACCCCAAACCACATTTAATATCTCATCACGCGTAAGTGCTCGCCCTGGCCTCTTGACAAAAAGTTGCAGCAGTTTGAATTCCTTTGGTGAGAGCTTTATCTCACTTCCCTTGTGCGTTAGTCCTCTGGCTGGAATATCAAGGCGGTAATCAGCAAATTCATAAATATCCTGTTCGCTTTGCCTCCTTCGTCTCAGGAACGCTGCCGCACGGGCAAGAAGCTCCTTTATGCTGAAAGGCTTGGTAACATAATCATCCGCTCCGAGATTCAGCCCCAGGACCACATCAGATTCCTCACCCTTGGCGGTCAGCATTAGTATAGGCATATCCAGATTTTCCTTGCGGATTAGTCTGCATATTTCATAGCCGTTTATCTTCGGCAGCATAATATCCAGAATAATAAGGTCGGGCTTTTTGTTAAGGGCCGTATTTAATCCTTCCTCACCATCGGCTGCAGTTAGTACATTGTATCCTTTGAATTCGAAGTTGTCCTTCAAGCCACGCAGCATAGTCGAATCATCTTCAATTATTAAAACTGTTTCCATTTATTTTTTTTCAATTCGCTGCCGGCAGCTTTACGGTAAACGTACTTCCTTCTCCGGGTTTGCTGTCAACGGAGATTGAGCCCTTGTGGGCATCGACGATAAATTTTGCAATGCTCAGGCCCAACCCACAGCCTTGGGCACGTCGTGATAAGCTGCGGTCAACCTGGTAAAACCTCTTAAATATCCTTTTGGCGGACCGGCGTGACATACCTACGCCGTTGTCAACAACGCTAAAACAAACCAGGCCATCTTCGGTAAAAACTCTCAACTCAATATGCTTGTCATCGTAAGAATACTTATATGCATTATCCAGCAGGTTTACGAGCACCGTTACCATGGCATCGTGGTCGGCCGACACATCAGGCAAATCCTCGCTGATTTTCACTTCAAACTCACATCGGCCCTCACTGAATTTGGTCTTAACTGCATCAGCAGCAGCATGGGCAATCGAAAATGGGCTCGTCTTGACCATCTCGAAGGCCTGTTTGTTCCTCTCCATCCGCGAGAACGTCAGGAAGTTGTCAATCAATCCGCTAAGTCGTTTGTTTTCTTTGCAAATTAACTGCAGGTATTCGGTTGCTTGTTTTTGGTCCTTGTAGTTTCCTTCCAGCAGCGTGTCGGCCAGCACCCGCATCGAGGACAGAGGTGTTTTCAATTCGTGTGAAACGGTCGCTATAAAATCGTTCTTGAGTCGATTCAGCTTTATCTGTCTGCCAACCGCCTGCCCCGCAATGCCGCCAGCCGCCAGAATCAAAACAATAACAAGCACACCAGCCCAGATATAGATGGCGACCTCCCTGCTTGCCGCCTTCGTAAAAATGTCACTGTCCTTGAACCAAAGTTTGACTTGCCAGTCAGGCAAACTACTGCCAACAGCCAATGTAAGAAATGGGTTTTCTTCGGATTGTTCAGTACCACTAACGAATATTCCTTTATCATCCAATACGCGATACAAGACATCAGAGCCTCCGAAACTCTGCTCGAAAGCACCGAAATCCTTTCGTACCTCCTCGCCCAGCCTCACCAGCAAAAATGTTCTCCCTGCCGCCTCGCAGTATAAGCCGTAAACGTCACTGACCACATCCAGCCGATGCACGCTGCCGACCGCCCACTTCTTGAACGCCGCCGTGTTCGGATAATGCTCAGCAACCTCAACCGCCATTTGTTCCGCGGCCAAAAGCCACTTTGTTCTCTCAATGCGGTTGTTCTTTTTGAACTCCTGAGCTTTTGGGCTTTTCTCGGCTATATCAATCGCCTTTTGCAGAATGAATATACGTGTCGCACAATCCATGGGCAAGAACAGACGCTGAGAATGTACGTCTTGACCATAATATGTTGCACTACGAATCAGCCTGCTAAGTTCCGCAGTATTTTGTTCATTAAGCTGCTGTTCCAGTGCTGCCACCATAACCCTTGCATGTGCGGCCAAAGACACCGATGCCGGTGACATCTCGCGACTCAAGCGGTCGTAGGCGGCATTGCGATAATACATTGTCATGGCAAGGCTTATTCGGCCTCGACCAACTTCGCATCTGGCCTGGCCCAGCATCGCTTTCCGCCAGATATAGTCCTCCTGGGCCGAATCTGCAATCTGATCGTAGATTCTCCGCGCCTCCTTGAAATTTCTTTCGACAAACTCCAGCTTCCATGCAGATTCGAATTCCTCAGGAACGCTGGGCTGCTCTGTACCTGAGTCAATGATGGGGTAAAGCAACCTTCCGGAGTCGTCGTACGTAATTAGTACACCTCCAGACCGGTCCGCGCCACCGGCATCGAGAACAAAAGACATGAAATTAGCCATTGGCTCTTCTTCCACTTTGTCTTCAACGAGATTTGCCCTGTCACGCCAAGTACGTTGGACCTGCGGAACGGCCCGCTCCAACTTTTCTGTGTACAGATCAATAAGTTTCTGCTGAGCTGCTAATTGGACGTTTTTGACCGCCTGGCTCATAAACCAGAGAAGACAAACGGTGGGCAATATTACCGCTACCGCAAGCAGCAATATCACCCACCGCAACTGACCGGGATTACCACCCGTTTTGATTCCCTTATTCATATTTTGCTATTGCTGCTTTGCCGCTTTTGCCTTTTCCAATCCGGCCTTTGCATCCTTGTTATTCGGCTCGGCTTTGAGCCACATTTCGTAGTATTTAATCGCCTCGCCGTACTCTTTACGCTCCATACACGTCACCGCCAGGCCTTTTAACGCGCTTGCATTCGTGGGGTCCATTTCAAGCGCCTTCTTGAACACTTCCTTGGCCTTGTCAAATCTCTCAGACTTACGCAAGTCCCCGCCCCTCTCAGCTTTCCCAATCGTACGCAAGTCCCAGCCCATCTCAGCTATTGTATCCGCTAAACGCCTGCTATGCCTGGCAGCAATTTCCTGTTTCGCTGCATCACCTCGGACCGGCGTCGCGACATCGAACGCCCCTGGGCTTTCGGCGGATTTCCAATACTCAATATGAACACCGGGCCTGTCGCCCATCTCTACGGAGAGGACTTTCAATTCGTATTTGTCACCTTGGGCCGTCGTTACCAGGTACTGACAGGGAATTTCGCCGAGCAGGTAGTAAGCATTTCTTCCGCGAGCGATAAAGTCGGGTTCTGACGACAAAAGCTCACCTCCGCTTCGCAGCCGCATCCGCGTTCCGCGCAACCCAACAAGCCATAGCTGGCCCTTCGCCTTGTCGAAGTAAAGGTTCCCTTTTCCATCCGGTTTGCTTAAGTCGAGCACCTCTCCGCCCGGCTCGGAGTTTATAATCCTGCTGCTTGCAAGATCCAGAAGATCGTAAACAGTCGTGTCACACTCAGGTAGAAATACTTTATGGCTCGAAACACTCAATTGTGCAGTTTCTCCCTGCAGCATTTTATAGCGGAACATCTTCCTGTATTTTATTTTTGCCTGATCATTATCTAATGAAAGGACTTTTAATTCATATATATCACCTTCTTTTGTAGTAATCGTCCATTCAGCAGGCGTTTTTTTTATGATGTAGATATGGGTAGTATTATCAGTATGACTTTGGTCAGGCGTGTCGGAGTATTTTCCATTCGCTGTTTTTCGTGTTATTTTGGCACCGCGAAAACATACAAGCAAATCCTTGCCCTCATCATCAAAGTAAGCAACATCGCCTTTGTTAAGTTTGTTAAAATATTGTTTGTCTTTGTTGCCTGGCAGCATCTTGCCTGTTGTAAGATCAAGTACGACAGCTACCTTACCTTGTTGTATAACATCATCGGCATCAGGTAGAAAAACTATACGGCCTGCTGATTCTTTCTGCAGCATTTTATAGCGGAACTGTACCATTTGCTTCGACTTATCAACGTCCAATATTTGCAAGATACCTAATCCGCTGTCACGTGTTCTAAAAGCAAACACTTGTTGATATTCGTCTTCCAAAAACATCGGTAAAGCGTAAGATACGTGCAGTCGGGGGTGCGAAGAATTCGCCGTAGTTTCCTGGCGAGCAGAATTGTTATTTACCATAAGTGCCCTCAGTTCAGTGGGACCAATCTTGTCCCAGACATAAGGAGGCATTGTTTTGACGGCCACATCAATACCAATCAAACCACCGTTCTTACCGGCTATTTCCGCAACCGCATCTATACCCCTTCCCGACAGCCACTTCATCAAATCATGCCCAGGCATCTGCCGTGCTTGAGGCGGAATTTTTGAGAGTTTCCCAGTATCAAAATCAATCGCGCATTCTTTCTCCGTCGTGGCGGGATGGTCAATATCATACAGTCCCACTACTTTCACCGGGCCGAAGCTATAGGCCGGCAGCTTCTCAAGCCACCAATAGATAGTACCTTTTTCTTGGTCGTATCGGCCAATCCGAATAACCGCCAGGTTCCCCTCACTGGTAAGGATTGCAACGAATTTGCTCTGGCCGGCGAAGATTCCTCTGGCGGTGCTTGTCCGAAGCACGGCAAGGGTATTGCGGGCCATTGAAATCGCATCTTCCCACTTTTCAGCAGCGCCGAGAGAAAGAAACCGTACAGGCGACCTTGGTTTTACCATCAGCGCACCGCCGCCGTCATTGTCCCAGGTCACATCAAAAAGCCCCGGCCATTCATCTTTAAGCGGCGCAGTTACACCTGTTTCCAAATCCAATCCGGTGTTGTCATAAATCTGAGTCTTAAAAGCAGGGACTTTTCCCGACTTGATTAGTTGCTCCACCGGGACTGGTTCCGCCGGACCGAAGCCGGAGGCGGGTGGTTTTAGCTTCGCCAGATGTCTTTGGGCTTTTGCAACAAGTGCTTTCTGGCTGTGGAAATTTGAAATTATATTCTGAAAGTATTCAGCCGCTTTGCCCTTCTCGCCCTTTTTCAGATAGCACATGCCAATTCGATAGGTGGCTTGGGCGGCGGCCCGTTGCGTTTCTTTTGCCTCGACAATCACCTGCTCGTAGATTTTGATTGCAGCGTCGAGGTCACCTTCGATCTCCTCGGCGTACAGCCCTTCCTGCAGCAGAACACTTGCAGATTTGGCTGGAGCGGCTGAGGCAGGCAGGCCAACGGCCAACAAAAAGATGATTGTGATGTTCTTCAACCTTTCCATAATCATGCTCCTTTCAAATAGATTAACAAAAAAACGATTACTTTAACAGGAGCAATTATGACAACTAAGTGTTACCGTTTTGTTACGGGTATGTTATTTTTTTGTGATTTTTTGCCATTTCTATAAATTTTTTACGAGGGCTTTTCAGGCCGACCGCAAGACACTGGGCCAAATCCGGAACAACAATAAGCCAGCCTCACCTTTTTCACAAAGGAGAGTGAACACGTCAGAAATCATCGTTCGTAAATATCGAAGATCCGGCCCCTGCAAGTCCGGCCCCGGGACGGATTGGACGGAATGCGTGGCAATCTCATGTTTAGCCACACAAATTTATTTGAGAGTTTATGCTCCTATCACATTCACTTTGGGCGCTACATTGGTGGTGGCCACCCTCCAATACCGGTCGTAAAGCTCCAGACTGTACCGGTGGTTGTCCCACCGGCATTGACTTCATCGATACGCCAGTAGTACGTGGTATTTGGAAGCATTGTGCCGGGATCGAAAGTCGTAGCAGTCTGGTTGTGTATGAACGGTGGCAGACTCGTCGTGCCAAAGTACACATCGTGCGACACGGCATTAGAACCGGCTGTCCAACTCAAATTGGTATTCCCATCGACACCTGTCGCCCCATTCGCTGGATTCGGATTGCTTGCCTGACCAGGCGGCGAGAGTTCGACCACCGTGATTCCCACGGCCGGCGAGGTCGCCGCCGCTCCATCGTTGTCCGTCGCCTTCGCAGTGAGACTGTAGGTACTCGCCGGGTGCTCATACCAATTGGTTTTCCAGCCGTCAGAGCCATCTACATCTTCGCCGATTTTGCTCCCGTTGGCAAAGAATTCCACCTTCACCACCGAACCGTCAACGTCCCACGCATTTGCCTCGATTTCAATCGTCTGGTAGCTACCGAACACGGCCTCATCCTGCGGGTTCGTAATATTCACATTCGGTGGCTGGTTCAATACGGGCGGCTCCGGCTCATAGCCCAGTGCACTCAGCGCATCTTCCAGCTTTTCAATACTTTTTTCCAGTGCATCTATGGACTGCTCCTCGTGCTGTGTCGCAGAATGAATCTTCTGCTTCGCTGTAACTATGTCGCCCTTATTCAAATCACCGTAATCCCCGCTTACAAGCCATTCCTCAAGCGCTTCGTACGCCGTCCATTCTTCAGCTAAAGCCGCCAGTAATCCTTCAAGCATAGCTAATTTGCGTTCGAGTGCACGGTCGACAGCCAGTGTGGCAATCTGATACGGAGTACAAATACCTACCGGCGCATCGGATTCTACCCACGCCGGGTCACTGCTATCGGCCTCTGGCGTTGAACCCAATTGCCCATCATTGCCATTGCCGGAGAGGTCATATACAATCTGCCCCTCGCCCTCATCAAAGTCCCAGTAACCTACCAGCCCCGGCTCATCACCAGCCAGCCGCCTGTGCATATTTGCCCAAATTTCTTCAGCAGATAAAGCCCTGTTGTAGATAGCAACTTCGTCAATAAAACCATCGAAGATCGGGTAACCCGCATGTAAACGCCCGATTCTTAATGTATTGGTATTGTGAGTTGCCACGTAAGGAATAGTCATAGTTTTGCTGTTATCTAAGTTACCATTTATAAATAGCTTAACATTGTTATTGCTAGCAAAGACTATAGCAAAATGATACCATTTGTTTGTTTGTAGGTTTGTACTAGAAGTTAATTTCTCATATGTCGATGAGTTTGCCCACTCAAAAGCCAGTTTTAAGTTACTTTGTGTCCATATCCCAATATAGGGTTTGGTGGCATATGCTTTGGACAATATACCGCGAGATCCGGCAGTCAAAATATTGGAATACAACCACCCCTCAATTGAAATCTCGTTTGAGTTAAAGACATCGCTATGAGGTACTTCGACATAATCATCCACACCATCAAACTCTAAAGCACTGCCACTTGGGCAGATGGCAAAAATATTAATTTGCTTTTCTGCTTCGACAGTGACGTCCCCTTTGGTGTAACTGGCTAATATTGTCGCCGACTGGTGTGTAACAATATCTTTCGTTCTCAGCACACCATTCCCATCAATATTAGCTGCCGTATTCGGCTCAACCGACCAGTTCACTAATCCCGTCACATCTGCTGTGCTGTTATTGTCAAAGTGCAAAACGGCTTTATAACCGACGCTGAAGTTCTCCGCCACCTCATTCGGCCCGACTATTTCAAGACCAACCAGCGCAAAAATATGAATTGCTTTCTGACCTTCGATAGTAACAACACCCTCGGTATAACTAGCCCGTATTGTCGCCGACTGACCCTCAACAATATCCTTCGTTGTCAGCACTCCATAATCGTCTATGCTCGCGTATGTATTTGGCTCAACCGACCAGTTCACTAATCCCGTCACATCTGCTGTGCTGTTATTGTCAAAGTGCAAAACGGCTTTATAACTCGCACTGAAATTCTCCGCCACCTCATTCGGCCCGACTATCTCAAGCCCAACCAACATCCCTGGTTTGTACTCATCGGCCCCGATATCAACGCGGCCTCCCATTACACGAGGTTCACCATCAATATCAGTCTGTCTACTATAGCCTCCTGTCGGATCGCCGGCGTTTATGCAGGGCGAACCAGCCGATAGGTGATAGCCATCTGGTGCCAGTAATGGAGCGCTACCAACGCTACCCTCAATACAGCAGCAGCTGATTACAGGGTTTGGTAATTTAACCTGAGCTATATACCCTCCCCCTCCTTGGAATGTATTGCCCCAAAGTATACAATTAGTCAGAGTAGTCTTACCAGTGCTGTCACAATAAACTCCACCCCCGCCGAAACGGTTGTTGGCAAAATTATCCACAAATGTACAATTGGTCATGATTGGACCTTGACTGCTTCCATATACTGCGCTTGTGTGCAACCCACCTCCCCCCTGGGCGACGTTGTTCTGGAATAGGCAGTTGATTATTTTCGGTTTGCTACCTCTACTCATTATTGCGCCACCTTTCCAGCCGGATATATTCTCTCGGAATATGCAATTTGTGATCACTGGACTACTGTAATCACAATAAATAGCTCCACCGTGCATGCGTATATATTTACCGATTTGCTCCTTTGGTGCATAGCCATTAGTGATAGTTAGGCCAGACAAGACCGAATCAGGTCCTTCACCAGAGTGAAAATAGAATCCTCTATGGGAATCTGATTCTGTGCCCTCACAATTGATAATACAAGTTTCAGGGCCATTCAGACTTCTAACAGTAATGGCCTTGCCGAGAAAATCAATATCTCGGTTGCCAAGGCCTTTGTAGGTGCCATCGGCAACGATAACTGTGTCGCCATGAGTAGCTGCATTGATTGCCGCTTGAATGTTATTGAAATATGCAGGACCATCGTCATCAACGGTGATGGTCTGTCCCGCAAGGGTCGTGCACACCATTCCCAGCAAAAATACCGACATTACCAAGTAGCTTTTTAGATCTGTTTTAGTTCTCATTTTCAACTCCTTCTCAAAAAATTGTTAATATTCAAAGTCCCGTAACAACACCCGTTCAGGGTGTTTGTTGTTATGGGATAGCGCACCGATACCCTCTTATCATAACTTACCGGAATAGGTGCGTTACACTTGCATTTGACCTCCGAATCCGGCCTTTAGAAATCCGCTAAATGTAATTTCATTATATACTTTTTTAAGTTGTCAACAAATAAAAAATAGGCAAAATTTTATTTTTTTCACCAAAATACCGTAATACTGCGTGTCTATCCTGAGCCAAATCAAAATCAGCTTGCCACGCCTGCCCGAGTCCCTGCATGTTGTAGCCTGCCCCAGCAAGTCTCAGGCAGGGGGCAGGGATCCAGCTATTTATGTGCTTATAAAGCACTTTTTGGCCGTTTTTTTGTCCCTTTTGTGCATTTTGTGCCTTTTCGTGGCAATAAATCCGCGCCAATCTGCGTTAATCTGCGTCTAATTTTTTTACTAATTCGGTTTTGTGGAGTGTTAAGATAGGTAAGATTTTATGGAAAAATCAATCAAAAGTGCAGCACCCTAAAAGCAAAAATCGGAAAATTGAAAATTTTTTTAACTCCTTTTCTGACAACGAGTTACTCCTGCCAATCCTGTCAAAAACACACCAAATTTCGACTCAAACGCGCATGTTCGCCCAATTATAGAGGCGCGTTGTTTTACCGCCGAGAACCACGAACTATGAACAACGAACTATGAACAATGAACAATGAACTATTATTCAAAACAAACCCAATCAAACCCAATTTCAAACGGGGCCGGTCGTTCCATATTTTCTAAAAAGGGCTTGACAGTATGTGTAGTAAGTTGCTATATTACAACGAGTTAAACATTGAAGCGCCTGTAGCTCAATTGGATAGAGCGTCGGTCTACGGAACCGGAAGTTGGGGGTTCGAGTCCCTCCAGGCGTGTTTCTTTTTTGTGGGTGTCATTCAATGCCGCTATACGCATTCGTCTCTCGGCCTCCTCGCAATGACATTTTCTTTTGGATTCCTGCCCCCCCCAATCAGGTAGGGGCAAGCTTCGCGGGAATGACCCCCTTAGAGTAAACGACACTCTAAACAAGGGGGCAGGCATGGGGGAAGTTCAGGCAATCAGCAATTAATACCAATTGTAATTAAATGTTGCGCTTTACATAAAGAGCAACGAGCCATCCCCAAGCTGCGCTTGAGGCTGCCACCCGTCGTATAGCGATATAAAACCACTGGCATCTCAGTGGGCAATTACACTGGATATCCTGAATACCGGTAATAGTAGCGCTATCGCAATAGTACCGATAATCGCGCCCAGGATTGTTATCATTAGCGGCTCTACAAGGGCCGTAACGTCCCTGATTGAAGCTTCGAGCTTTTTTTCGTAAAAGACAGATATTTTATCACAGACTTCACCAAGCTTGCCGCTCTTTTCCCCTGCGCGGAGCATCTGGATAATCCCTGGTGCGATTAAGTGGGTTCGGCCCGCTTCGCCGCCCGCTGAAATCAGTATCGACTCTGATAGCTGATAGCCGTCGCGAATCTTTTCGTCGGTCCCCGCCCAGAGCTGCTGAAAATAGTAATTTTCACACGAGCCTTGCATCACTTCTATCGAGTCCAGCAGGTTCACGCCCGTATTGACCATTGTGGCCATAATACGCATACTGCGGGTTACTACCATATCGATAAACATCGTGCCCAGCACAGGTGTGCGGATTTTTATAAAATCTATCACCCGCCGGCCTGTTAACGTCCCGGCCCAGTAATATAATGCCATTGACACCAATATAGCCACTGTCACGACACCCGTCATCACCTGGAAATCACCCAATATTTTACTGAAGCTAACCAGTATTTGAGTGATTTTTGGCAGCGCGGCCCCCCTGGCTTCATAAATTTTCGTAAATCTCGGCAAAACAAAGAGCATCAGCGTCCCGGTCGCTATCACAGCCATTATCGCCATTATAAATGGATAGGTAAGTGCCCCTTTGATGCGTTTACGGGTTTCGGCTTCGAAGTTTAGATAGCCGCTGAGCACCCTGAGCATTTCAGCCATTTTGCCGGACGCTTCCGAGGCCCTGACCATACTGATAAACATCGAATTGAAAACTTTCGGGTAGCCGGCCAGAGCTTCTGAAAAATTTTCACCGCTCTTGACCGTTTCTGCCACATCCATAATTATCATTTTAAGTGTACCTTGTTCGGCTTGCTCTTCAATAGCATCCAGAGCATCGCTAAGCACCACCCCGCTGTCAAGCATCACTGATAGCTGCGTCGTGAACAGTATCAGCTCCGCCTGTTTTACTTTTGCCGTATAGGGCTGCCGCCGCGCCGGGACCGCAGCTTGTGACCGGGCCGCGGCCGCGAGACGCTCATTTTGCGTCTGGGAACCCGCGGGCTTTGCAGCGTCCCGCTCACCTGTAAAATCAACCTTTTCTGTAGTTTCTGTTGTTGACACAGCCATTTACTTGCCATTTACTATTGAGTATTGACTCCGCCACACGGACGGCGGATCTTCGATATTTGATATTGTTTTCAAAATCATAAATCCAAAATCCAAAGTCTAATCAAAAATCAATATTCAATCGTCAATTTTCAATTGCTTCGGTTGTTCTCAATACTTCCTCGATGGATATAATGCCCGCCTTTACCTTTTCAATCCCGTCTAATTGCAAAGGAACCATTCCAGTTTTAAGCGCCCTGGCTCTCAATTTTTTCAAACTTGCCTGTTCATTAACCATTTCCATAATTTCCTCATTCGGCACAAACAGCTCGTGAATTGCAATCCGGCCGGCATAACCGGTGTTCCGGCATTTTTTACAACCTACACCGCGACAAAATTTCACAGCCTGCCCGCTCAACTTTTCAACCGCCTTTTTTATACTCACGGACGGCTCATACTCTGTCTTACAACTTGGACATATCTTTCGCACTAATCGCTGAGCCAAAACCGCAATCAGCGAAGCGCTTACAAGATAAGGGGCAACGTTCAAATCCAGCAAACGCGTTACCGCTCCGGGCGCATCATTTGTATGCAGAGTTGACAGAACCAGATGGCCCGTCAGAGCCGCCTGAACCGCGATATTCGCTGTCGCTTCATCGCGAATCTCTCCAACCATTATTATATCCGGGTCCTGTCTTAACAAACTTCGCAGCGCCGTCGAAAATTCAAAGCCAGCGCCTTTGTTTACCTGAAACTGATTTATACCCGCTATATTGCACTCCACAGGGTCTTCAACCGCACAGATGTTAACCTCTTCGCTATTTAACTCGGTAAGTGCCGCATAAAGGGTGGTGTTTTTCCCCGAACCGGTCGGCCCTGTCACCAAAACTATGCCGTTCGGAGATTGTATTACTTCCCTGAATAGCTGCAGGTTTTCATAGGTAAATCCAAGCGATTCAAGATTGAAAAGCACCTTCTGGGGGTCGATAATTCTGATAACTACCTTTTCGCCAAAGTTGGTCGGCATAACCGATACTCGCAAATCGATTGGCCTGCCTTCTACTAAAACGTGAATCCCGCCGTCTTGCGGCAGACGCCGCTGAGCAATGTCCAGCTCAGCCATAATCTTGACACGCGAAACAATCGCCGAATGCATCTGATGGGGCGGACGTATCTTCTCATACATCCTGCCATCGACTCTGTATCGGACCCGTAGTTTCTTATCGTCCGGCTCGATATGAATGTCGCTTGCGTTCTCCCGCACGGCGTTGTAAAGCAAATAATTGACCAGTTTTACAACCGGCGATTGGCCGGCTATCTCCTCAAGATTGCCTATATCCTCCGTGATATTTTCTATCAGCGTAAAATCTTCCAGTCCCTCATCATCGATAATATCATCAATGACAAAGACATTGGCCGCCGGCAAATATGTCTGCAGCGTGGCCTTGATATCCTTGGTCGTCGAACAGACTACCTGGACCTTACAGCCGCTTATACGCTCTATTTCATCCATCAAAAACACATTCGTCGGCTCGCTCACCGCCACCGTAAGCCCATCTCCAACCTTAAACAGCGGCAATACGATATGTTCTTCGAGAAATTCCCTCGGCAAGATCTCAAGCGTCTTTGCGTCACATATTTTCGGACTAACCTGCGCATAAGGCACGCCGTACGCCTCCGCAAGCGCCGAGGCTATCTGATTTTCCGTACAATAATTCATCTCGACCAGAAGCTCGCCGAGCAGCCTGCAGTGCCCCTTCTCTTTCTGTTCAGCCAGGGCCTTTTCAATCTGCTCAGCCGTCACAACACCGCGCGCCAGCAGCAGCTGCCCAAGCTGCATTTTGTTTTCCACCGCTATTTGACCCATAGCTTTACCTGTTGATAATTGATAATTCAACAATCAATGGCTTTCTCTACGCAAAACTCTTTACCGCCTCGGTAAGTTCGGCGTAGCGATCGAATTCATTCTCAAGCCGGGTGATTTCCAAAATCTTCGCGCAGTTTTCATCAAGCCCCGCTAATCTAATCTCAGATTTGTTCTCGCTGCAGTAGTCCCGCGACCACAACAATTTTTCCAGTCCCTCACTATCAATAAACCCCACGCCGCTCATATCGAGCACAATGCCGGCCTTGTGTGCGGCAATTATATCGGTGATTGTATTTTGGAACAGTTCAACAAAATCACCGTCCAGCTCACCCTGCAATTCAACGACCGTTATATTGTTATAATCTTGTGTTTTTATTCTCATCTGATTAGAGTCCCCACGGCAGCAGTGCCATATTCTACAGAACTGCTTCTCCTATAAATTTCGCTGAAACTGTCCCGCATAATGTCCCAGAGCTGATAGACGTCGCTGTTGATAAACACTCTGCCGACTTTCTCGTCAAACTGTGTGCCCAATCCTCTCTCTATTTCCGCCAGTGCTTGTTCTACGGTCAGTGCACCTCTATAAGTTCGTTTTGATGTCATTGCGTCAAAACTATCCGCCAATCCAACAATTTTGCCTGTCAGTGGTATCTGCTCGCCGACTAAACCGTTGGGATATCCCTTGCCGTCGACCTGCTCGTGGTGATACAGTACGCCCGGCACAATATCACGCATCTGTTTTATTTCACGTAAAATACCCGCCCCTATCGATGGATGCTTTCTTATACGGCTGAGCTCCTGCTCGGTTAGTTTACCCTGCTTGCATAATACCGCTTCGTCTATTCCTATTTTTCCTATATCGTGCAGCAATCCAGCCAGATAAATCTTGTGTATTTGGTCCTCTTCCAATGCCTCTTCTTCGGCGAGCCTCTCCGCAAGCCATCGTGAGATAAATGCAACCCTTTCAGAATGGCCACATGTGTACGGGTCTTTAGCATCGATACTGCTTGTTAGTGCCTTCAATGAACCTATAAATAATTCTTCGAGGTCTTTGAACAGCCGGCCGTTCTCGACAAACACCGCGCATCCATTGGCCACCGAGTTAAATAGTTTTACGTCGGTGCTGTCGAAATCCTGCTTGTCGATTCTGTTTATTGCAACCATCAGCCCTATTACGCAGTTGCCATCTTGAGTTCTTTCTGCAAAATGGGATTCCACCTTGTCTTTACCGAATAAAGGTACCGCAATAATATTTTTTATGTTGCCCGGCCAATCATATTTGAAAGGCGAATCCACTTCGCTGTCCAGCAGTGCCTCTTTACCGCTGTTTATTTCCTCCACCAACCGGCTGTGTAAGACAGCAGCCATCCGCTCATCTATATCTATCAATCCCGACCCGGCGGTCACAACCAGCTGCTTTTCGTTCTCTATGGTCTTTTCCAGCACTACTGCGATACCTTCGACGGGGACAATCTCGGTTAAGCTATCACAAGCCATTTGCAGAAAGTTGGCGTCCGGCTCGGTAACCTTCATATTTGTGCTGAGCTTGTGAAGCAGTACCAGCTCCTCGTATGTTTGCGCCAACTCAGTGCCGACCATTTCAATTTGTTCTTCGGCCTCTGCCTCGGCTTGAAAGCTCTCCACTAAAAGCCCAAGCATTTCACCCAAAATCGATTCTTGATTCGAGCATCCGGCATCCAGGTCAATAAGGGCTGCTCCAACAGCTTCGCTGCCCCGTTTTAGAACGGCAGCCAAAACCGGATTTGTTTCGCCAAATCGGCAAATTTGCGTCTCTGTCCCGGCGCAGCTTCCTTCACCTTCTCTGTTTAAAGCTTGCCGGCTTGCATCTATCAAGTGTTTCCGGCCACTTTTGAATTTACCCCCCTCGCACAGCAAGACAAGCTCCCCGTCGGCGTTACAAACTGCAAAATTAACGCCCAATTTATTTACCTTACCGCCGAACCTCTCAAACTTACGTAGTTGCGGCGAACTTAAACTTTTCCTGATTGTGTCCAATTTCGTATTTTGCATCTCGTATCTCGCTTCACGCCTCACGATTAACTACCGCCCTCTGATATAGAATATCTTCGATGTTTTCCAACAACTCCTTGGGGCTGAACGGCTTGCTAATACACCCCGATATCTGCAAATCTTGCTCCTGCTCTTTTGAAATAGCAAAATTTCTGGCTGTCAGCAAAATCACCGGTATATCTTTTGTCTCCTCGTTCTGCCGAATTTTCTTCACAAATTCCAGTCCTGTCATAGCCGGCATCTGAAAATCCGTAACGATAATATCCGGCTTCTCCGCGCAAGCCAGCTCAAAGGCCTCAGCGCCGTTCGTTGCCGTTACAACCTCATAACCGTTATTACGAAGCTTTATCGCCGCCACGTAAACGATATGTATCTCGTCGTCCACAACCAAAACTTTCTTTTCCGCCATTGTTCTGCCTCCTCAATTCTTGGCGTTTAGCGTATGATTTTTTCCCTGTCCGCCGTCCGCTGTTTTTATACTACTGCTTCGACTGCTCCTCTCGTTGCCAAAGGCAGCTCAAA